>JBGCFB010000155.1:0-25667 GCA_045106685.1 Bacteroidia bacterium
GCTTCGCCAAAGGCCACGGCCTTGGCCGCGATCACATGCATCAAAGGTCCGCCCTGTGTTCCAGGAAAAACGGCACTATCAAGGATGCTTCCCCAACGACGTACCGTTCCTTTCTTCGTGGTGATACCGAGCGTATTCGGGCTATTGTCACCTACCATGATAATACCACCGCGAGGTCCGCGAAGAGTTTTATGCGTGGTGGAGGTTACGATATGGCAGTGCTCCAGCGGATTATTGAGAAGGCCGCAAGCGATGAGGCCGGCTGGATGTGAAATATCGGCCATGAGTACGGCGCCTACTTCGTCTGCGATGGCGCGGAAGGCCGCGTAGTCCCAGTCGCGAGAATAACTACTGGCTCCGGTGATGATCAGTTTTGGCTTATGCGTACGGGCCTGGTCGCGCACCATATCCATATCGACGAGGCCTGTTTCCTTTTGTACACCATAAAAGAAAGGGCGATAGGTTTTGCCAGAAAAGTTCACGGTAGAACCGTGTGTAAGGTGGCCTCCGTGAGAAAGGTCAAAACCCAGAATGGCGTCTCCTGGCTTCAGGATCGCGAGCATGAGGGCCGCGTTGGCCTGTGCGCCGGAGTGTGGCTGCACATTTACCCAGCTTGCACCAAAAAGCTCCTTCAGACGCTCACGCGCAAGTTCTTCAGCCATGTCCACATACTGACAGCCACCGTAATAGCGCTTGCTTGGAAGGCCTTCAGCATACTTGTTGGTGAGGACGCTTCCCTGCGCCTGCATGACTGCATCGCTCACAAAGTTCTCAGAAGCAATCAGCTCAATTCCTTCCAACTGGCGCTGTTCTTCCTGCTTGATAATATCGAAAATAGGATCATTGACAAGCGTGCCGTTTGAAGAGGTCAACGTGGACATATTATTGGTATTTATTTAGACAAAATATTAATGACTATCAGAAACGGTTTCAATTGTTTGGGTTGCTAACCTCTGTCAGCGCTTTAAGCAAAATGGTGAAGCGCTGACAGAGGCAGTGCAACCGATTATGATAATCTTTATTGAAGGCGCAAATATACTTAGGGATTTCCTCAAAATTCCATTACTTAGGCTTATGAGCGAAAATAAGGCCATTGTTCCTATTGCCATGCCTGGCACGCATGAGCGATTTCTGGACTACTTTAATACACAGGAGCAGCCAACAGGGCAGCACGTACTTGATTTGGGTGCGGGTCATGGTGCTTTTACAAAAAGGCTCTATGATATGGGCTTCGCGGTCCAGGCCTGTGATTTGTTTCCGGAAGCATTTTATTTTGAAGAGATTCCGTGTAAAAAAGTCGACATCACGTCTGCTTTTCCATATGAGGATAATAGCTTTGATATGATTATCGCGATCGAAGTAAGCGAGCACATCCTTGATCATGAAAACTTCTTCAAAGAAGCATTTCGTATTCTAAAACCCGGCGGTCGTTTTTACATCACTACGCCGAATATGATGTCACTCAAGTCACGTATTCGGTTCCTCTTTAGTGGGTTTTTCTACAGCTTCGGCCCATTGGATCACGACAACTATAACGGTCTCCAACACCTTGCTTCCCGTACCCTGGATCAGTACAATTACATTGCTTATAAATACGGTTTTGCGCATGCAGAACTGGCGATTGACCGGGAGCAGAAGGCCTCGCGATGGTGGAAGGTATTTTTGGCGCCATGTATCTTTATTCATCAAAAAGTAAGGAAAACAGGAACTCTCCATAATCAGCGAAAACTACTTCTGGGACGTATTCTCTTTTTGAAATTTCGTAAGAAAAAAGCCTGATCGTCTACCAATTTAGTATATGAGGATTCTTACCACAGGGCAGTATTATGGCTCAAAACGTACCGATTGGCGTGCCAATGGGCTAGTGCTTTCAGAATACGACTATTATGATCCCAGAACTGACTGGCATTATCATGAGAACCCTTATTTCATGTATGTGCTCCAGGGCGATATGCATGACATCAATCATCGTGGTCGAACTGCAATAGGACGGGGTAGCCTGGTTTTTCATAATTGGCAGGAGCCGCATCAGAATACGAAGGAATCTGAAACGGGCCGTGGTTTCCATATTGAGTTAGAGCGAAATTGGTTTGATGAAAAAAAGCTGGACATAGGTCTGTGGGAAGGCAGCCAGGTTATCGATAGTCCTCGCCTGCATAATGTGCTGGCGCGGCTCTATATGGAATTTCACCTACAAGACAGCTTTTCTGGAATCGCCATGGAGCTATTGCTTTTATCGATATGTGAAGGGCTAGAAGAGGGTAGTGGCCACATAGAAAAACATCGCCCACCCTGGGTCGATAAACTCAAGGAACTGATTTGGGACAATACCGAGAATCTCAGTTTAGCATCACTGTCTACAACGCTCGGCGTTCATCCTGCCCATTTGTCCAGAGCTATTCCTAAATATCTACACATCAATTTGGGAGAGTATATTCGTCAGCAAAAAATCAAGCGATCTTTACCTTATCTACTGGATCCGTCTATGTCGCTTACTGAAATCGCGTTTGCGCTTGGCTTCGCTGACCAAAGCCACTTTACCCGCACTTTTAAGCGCTATTGCGGTCAAAGTCCCAAGATCTTTCGGCGTACAGGCCTACTGGAATAATAACTGTTGAGCCCTTGGCCAAATCAGTGCACAGTGTACTTTTTGTTTTCAAAGAAGCTGCATCCTTCTTCTTTTCATGAATCATCAAGCGAGTATTCGCTCTAAAGCCAATCGCCAACAGCTAGCAGCCTAAGCAGTTACAATGCATGTTAATTCTGTTCTATTTTGTAGAAAAGGCACACACTATTTTTGAGAAAAATCAAGAATCGAATTCATGCTATACAAACAGATCATTTGCCTATTGAGCTTTCTCGCCTGTCTTCAGGTAGCACTTTTTGCTCAAATCGACTTCTCCACCGAAAACCATGTAAGCCATCCGTTACTCGATAGCATGCATACTGCAATCCAGGCAGGAAACTATGAGCGGATTACCAGTGTCGTTGTGGAGCAAAATGGGAAGGTCGTCTATGAGCAATACTATAATGGTAACGACTCGACTTCGCAGCACAATACGCGCTCTTGTACTAAGTCAATGGCCACACTTTTGACAGGTATTGCGATTGAAAAAGGCTATATCAAATCCGAAAAGGACAGAATTCTCAGCTACCTCAAGCCTCGCAAGAAGATTCAGAACCCGGACCCTCGCAAGGATGCGATTACGATCGAGGATCTGCTCACCATGAGCTCGTGCCTTGAGTGCGATGATAACAACTCGGTTTCTCGCGGTAATGAAGAACGTATGTACATCATCGAAGACTGGACGCAGTTTTTGCTGGACCTACCGATTTATTCATATCCCTGGGGCCCTAAGCCTCATGAGACGAAGTACGGCCGCGTGCCACGGTATTGCACGGCAGGTGCGGCCTGCATGGCCGATGTCGTCCAGTCTGCCGCAGGCATTCGTTCCGATTCACTATTGATCCAACATCTTCTTCGCCCGCTCGGAATCAAAGATTACACGCTTCACTATTCTCCGCTCAAGGTCCTCAATACCGCCGGAGGAAGCGAGTATCGCAGTCGCGATTTCCTCAAAATTATAAGCATGTGCCGTAATGGAGGAAAATGGAATGGAAAGCAAATCCTGGCCTCTTCCTGGCTCGAAAAAGCAACGAAAGCGTATGGGAATCCTTATGCCGATCTGGAATATGGATATCTGCTGTGGCTGAATCGGTACGGCGAGGAAGGGAAAAAGCTTAGCACTTACTATATGTCAGGCAATGGTGGCAATAAAGTAATGGCAATTCCCGAGGCGAATATGAGCGTTGTTATCACGACTCAAAATTATAATAATCGCAATGCGCATTCCTATACCGATGAGTTATTGAATAAGTATATTGTGCCTGCATTGAAGCCATAAGCATCACTCTTTACTCTGCCCATGACCAAAACGATCGTCACCGATTTCCATGTTTACAAAGACGGTAAACTTGTCCGCACACACCAGATTCCTTACGAAACCACAGAGGAAGAAGAAGCTTTTTCCGACGAGCTTTTTGCACTACTCGATGAACCGCTGCAGTATATTACACAAGGAGAGGACTACGGGCTCAAGGGAGTCAAACGCTTTTTTCTAATAGTGGGAATATTCATCCTGACTGGTATTATCGCGATTGGATTTGGTTTATACCGGGCCTTTTCGATAGGAGTGACACTACAGTTCCTGGGGATTGTCGGGCTGATGTTTGCGGTTGGAGTCGGCTTCACTGTTTTTGCGGGTTATCGGGCGTATCAATATGCAGGAGGTCATGCTACAATCGCCGTTTTTCGGACTTTTGCTCCTGTGTTCAAAGGTTTGCTTCGGTTTATGATTTTGCGCGTAAAAGCTGCTTTTGAAGGAAAAAACGAAGACTACGAGAAGAACCTGCGAGAAGCTGCAGATATGACCAAGGCGTTACACGCCCGCTATGGAAGGGCACCGTACCTTCTTAAGTTCGCATTAAACTTTGTGGTAAAACAAATTCCTTTTATTCAAATACTGGAAGGGATGAAAGACGAGGTGATGAACGGAAATGAAACAGGAGCCTCTGAAATGCTATATCATGAATTTGATACTCATATTTTAGGGGCGCTTGCAGACAGCTTAAATACAAATTGGTTTTGGTGGTTATTCCCTCTTTTTATTTTGGTGGAATTGCTCATTGGCTATGTTTTTATCACATAAGGCAATCATTTTTGTAAATCTATTACCGATTGAGCTAAGCTTTCTTGCTGTTATAGTGTAGTTTTTTGTGTGAATGTATATTATTGCCTGTCGAAAGCGATGGAAGGTGGTCTTCGTCGCTTTAATCGGTAGGCAATATGGATTCTCAGGTAGCAAAACCAACATCTAAATTTATTGATATAAAGCGGGTTATTGCTGACAAAAGCCCGCGCCTGCTCAAGTGGATTCCTGGCTTCGTGCTGCGATATTTTCAAAAAATATTTCACGAGCAGGAAATCAACGACTTTATCGACCGTCATCACGACAAGTATGATGTCGATTTCTGTGAGGCAGTACTTACCCATTTTAAAATAAACCTCACCTTTTCTGATATAGAAAAGGTGCCAGCGACCGGAGGCTGCGTCCTCGTGGTCAATCACCCTTTGGGTGGAATGGATGCTATGGCGCTCGCCACCATCCTGCGTCAACGCCGTACCGACATCAAGTTCATCGTCAATGATGTATTGATGAATGTCGAAAATCTGAAAGGCATGTTCGTAGGGGTAAATAAGCTTGGGAAAAACGCCAAGGCATCCCTCAAAAAAGTTGATGAACTTTTTGCCTCAGAACAACTTATCTGTCTCTTTCCAGCGGGCCTTGTAAGTCGCAAGACGAATGGCGTTGTTCAGGACTTGGAATGGAAAAAGGCCTTTATCACGCGGTCACGGAAATATGGCCGTCCTATCATCCCCGCACATATTAACGGCGAGCTATCAAACTTTTTTTATCGACTTGCTAATTTTCGTAAGCGTATTGGTATCAAAGCCAATATAGAAATGTTGTACCTTGTGGATGAATTGTTTAGCCAGGAAAATAAGTCGATGCATGTTGTCTTTGGCAATACAATTTTACCTGATACGCTAACCAGACCTACCACCGATCAGCAATGGGCTCAACATATCAAAGAGATAGTATATAACTTGCCCGCTTAACATGACTGAAAAGCCGATAATAGCCCCCGTTAGCCGTGTCCTCCTCAAGCAAGAACTTGATGAGCAAGGCCGCGTGAGCATTACGCGAAAAGGGAATAATGAAATCTATATCATCAATCATCATACCGCTCCGAATGTGATGCTCGAAATCGGTCGCTTGCGTGAGGAGACCTTCCGTAAAGCAGGTGGAGGTACTGGAAAAGAGGTTGATATCGACGATTACGACACGATGGACAATGGCTATGAGCAGCTCATCGTGTGGAGTCCTGAAGAGGAAGAAATCATAGGCGGATATCGCTTTATTTTGTGTGAAAATATCCTCAAAGCTGATGGTAGCGTACCGAAGTTGAGCACTGCTCTTTATTTCAGCTTTGAGTCTCGTTTTATCACATCATATTTGCCCAAAACGATCGAACTAGGGCGTAGTTGGGTACAGCCTAATTATCAACCAAGCGTGAATCCACGCAAAGGACTCTTTGCGCTGGACAATATATGGGACGGACTTGGTGCGCTCACGCATGCCAACCCGCATATCGAATATTTCTTTGGAAAGGTGACGATGTACCCAGAGTACACCACCGAATGCCGCGATTTTTTGCTCTACTTCCTTCACTATTATTTTCCTGATAGCGAAAAGCTGATGACGCCGCATATTCCGCTTGAGCAGAACGATGATAAGGAAGCGTTTGCGGCTTTGTTAAAAGGGCTTGATTTCAAAGAAGGCTTCAGAGTACTAAATCAATTCGTACGTAGCAGGGGAGAGAATATCCCTCCTTTGATCAATATCTACATGCACCTTTCTCCCAGCATGAAGACGTTTGGAACTGCGATTAATCCTGATTTTGGTGGGGTAGAAGAAACGGCTATTCTGGTCTCTATTGCCGATATTTATGAGGAGAAAAAGACGCGCCACCTAGAGCTTGTCGCCAAAAATGAGGCACTGAATAAAGAAGAGGGACGCTAGAACATTGTTCGCGCCCCTCCTTGTTTCTATCTTATTTTTCCTATCGTGAAAAAGTGACGTTTGTAGCAGGCTTGCTAAAACGTTGGAATACTCGATAAGCCAAAAAGGCAACGATGAGTCCTCCAATAATAAAAATCCCTATCTGGCCGATAGTTTCGTGAAGGAGTAAAACAATCGTCTTGAACGTACGGGTTTTACGTGAGCCTGAGTCTTCATTTACTTCTGCAGGGTCCATAAGGCCAATAAACGCTGTTGCAGCCATGGCCAGCAGCAGGTAGAATACATTGATAGCCAACGGCTTCCAGGGTTGTTCCTCTTCGGTTTCCGGATTCATTTGGAGCTTGGCTCCGATATATGTGCCGTATTCAAGGGCGAATTCTGGCTCATCGAATTCAATGCCCATCTTTTTCTCTTTCCCTTCCTTATCATAGCGAACGTGCATGGTGGAGCTGGCGCTATTCATCGTAATCCCATGAATATCGTCCAATGCGATAATCCGGGATTTATTGAGCATGCCTGGATCGTGAAAATCGTTGAGACTTGCGTGTTTTTTATTGCAAATCATCAGGGCTGAGTCTGTGAGGACTACGGACTTCCAGTTGGAGTCGTCTAATGCAAAAACTTGATCTTCCATGAGTTTTGGGTGGTTATTTTGGTGTAAATAATAAACCCAAAGCTAATGCAAAGTGCTGGAAATCACGAATTTTCCCAGCTTCTGTCTTTGTCGTAGCGTACAAAAAAGTGTATCCACATCGTTCTACTCATGCGAAAAACGATAGGCGTCAGCACAACAAAAATCCCTGACAAGGTGAGAAAAGCTGTATTAAATTCAGCCTTGAAAATCAGGTAATTTATCCCAAAACCAATGAGAAAGAATAGCACTGAGAATGCATAGCTCACATAGGTCGCGCCAAAGTAGAAACCCGGTTCTGGTGAATAACTTTGGTTGCAGACCGGGCATTCCTTTGGCATTTGGCCCAATCGCTTATAGTCGTAAGGATTGTTACTCAAAAAGAGCTTCCCTTCTCTACATTTTGGACAGGTATGATTCAGAATACTTTTTAACATGCGAACAATGATTTGTACGCTGCAAAGAACCTTAAATTAAACCAGTTTTGGTATATGACTTATGGCACAAAAACTTTGATTGAGAATTGACCATTCTCGATAGGAAAGCGATTATTCAATGTTCCTGGAATACTCACTGACTCGCTCACATTGAGGCTCATCGTGCCACGGACCACAAAGCTTCTACCCTTGCGACTATTGCTCGATACCGAAACGTAGCTGATGACTTCACCTTTGTCTACTGTTTCTATTTCAAATGCTGATGGTCCATAATCAAAGGTCTCAAGCTCGGTCGTATAATTTTCCTGAGTAAGCTTATCAACAATAAATAGAGAAAAGCCAGGCAATGCTCCAGGTACTGAGGTTAAGGTAGCACCTTTGGTATCGCGGATATTGACGCTGCGTAGCGCGTCCACAAAAGTCATGGTAAGACTCACCTCAAAACGCTCATCCTCGAACACATTGATGAAACCATGGGTTGCAGTTTCGCCAGGAGTAAACCTGTATAGTACATCTAGCTCATCGCGTTCAAACAGGACTTTTTCACCTAAAAAATCAAAAGACACATAAAATGGCTCGCTGAACCCGGCAGGCGGATCAGGCACCTCTGCGCATGACGATACTAAAAAGGCGAAGGCGATAAGGGCAAAAAATATTGATTTCATAGTAGTTCTCTGTTAGCGTCACGGTGGTTGATTCCACTACCTCTAACAATTCGTGACAATCACTTTTGTTTAAGAAATTGACTTGCAATCTCCTGATTATGCTGCATAACTGCGAGAAATATTTCCAGAAAAGCTACTGCTTGATAATTCTATATCCTTTATTTCGCACGATAACCATATATACTCCAGGCACAAGCGAAGCTAATTCAAGACTGGTAGTTGAAGTTCTCGCGCTTGGTACGACGATTTTCTTTGTGATCAGCCTGCCTTGCAAGTCGCGGACTTCTACTGGAATATCCTCAAAGTCGTTGGATGTGATGCGGATATTGAGGTTTTCGCTGAAAGGGTTTGGGAAAAAGTTTACGCCGAGCAAATCAGCGTCGGCGACTACTTCGATCGTCTCGAAATATTCCCAGTTCCCATCAATTGTAAATACCGCCAAACGATAATAGTTAGGACCTACCATTGGTTTTGGATCCAGCCAAGTATAGCGGTCCGCAGTCGTCACGGCTTGCTCGCCGATTGTCTCAAAATCGCCTGTTTCAGCGTTTTGACGTTGCATCGCGAAGATTTCTCCTGGCGTGATATTCTCGGCTTCCCAGTCTAGTTTGTTGCCTTTTCCCTGGATATAGTTTCCTTCAAAATTTACGACTTCAGTAGCAAGGCTCACTCCTGTCAACTGGAGGTTGTCGAGCGCCATGTCAGTATCATAGCCACCGCCTGTAACACCTCGAATTCGCAGTCTGATCACACTTCCTGTATAACTTGATAAGTCCACCGACTGCTGTATCCAGCTATTTCCTTTGTTGCCACTAATAGCTGTGATGATATCGTTTGTCCAGCTCCCATTGTGAAAAATATCTACATGAAGGTCGCCAATGCGTGAGCCGTACATATGCATATGAAATAAAAATACCGGATTGCCGATAGCACGCAGATCGAGGCAAGGACTCTCCAAACTTGCTGTTTGGAAGGTGCAACCACCCGAACCTTCGAGGTAGATATAGCGACCTGTCGCTACGCCAGAATTTGCATCCCGACTTGGCCCGGTACTAGATGATGGAGTCGCTCCTGCGTGAATACGCCAGTCTACATCATCGCCTTCACCGTTGGTGGTGTTGATCCAGCCACCAGGAAGGCCACACACCGCAGTGCCACAGTTACTCGCTGAGCTACACAAGGTTGCTCCCTCAAAGTCCATGGCATAAGGCAAGCTCATCACGCCGTCGCCTACAGCGATATAATCCGTTTTGGTAAGCGTATCGCGTCCCTGAGCATTTGAAACAATCAGGCTCACAGTATAGACTCCTGCTACTCCAAACTGGATGCTGGGAGAGACTGAAGTATTGGATGTGCCATTTATGTAACTGACCTGATTGGCCGGGCTAACCTGCCATTCCCAAGAGGAAGGGCCGTAGCTGGATTGGTCGCTAAAGCTCACTACGGAACCAGCGCATATATTTTGTTGGTTTGCTTCAAAGCAGGCGAAAGGCGCTTCGGTGCCAGGGTCGCGTAGGTCAGATTCCCATAGGCCTCGGCCATAGGTGGCGGCACGTAGAAGGGCATCTCCGCATATTTTGTCATAAAAAATCTCCAACTCCGTAATACGTGCTGGGGGAAGATTGTCAGAATACTTTACCCAATCAGCGATGCTGTTATCAAGATAATATACACCATCAGCCATGCCTACATAGAGGGCTTCCACGGGGCTTTCAGCGTCGGCAATGATGGTATTCAATGAAATACCAGGCAGGGTGCCGGAAATAAGCGTCCATGTCATCCCAAGGTCGTTGCTGCGATAAATATCATTGCCCAGTGCTATCCAGACGGTGTTGCGCTGAGTCGGGTGAAATTCAATATCCTTTGGGGTATAGCCAGCTAGCGGGAGCGTGACTTTGCGCCAGGTAGGATTAGCTGCTAATACGTTTTCGCTTACATGAAGTCGGTCATTACCTCCGGACTCGCTTACCATCATGAGTTGAGAATCTACTGGCGAAATATTCAGGTCAGTAAGGTTATAGTTGACGTTTAGATTAGAAATCTTTGTCCAACTAATCAGACTGCCTGGATTTTCTTTGACATTGGTGCTTCGCCATACATTGCGATAGCCTATAAACATCGTGTTGGTGTTGTCGGGGTGAAGCATATAAGGCGTCACCCAGGCTCCACTTTCGTTGATGCCGTTTGTACCTGCACTGGCGATTGTGATAAAGCTGTTGCCTCCATCCACTGATCGACGGATGTCGCCGTAATAAAGGGCGCCGTACATCACGGTAGGATCGTCCGCATCGATAATGCATTCCATGCCATCGCCTCCAATCTCCGTACTCCAACTTCCTCCTCGATATATGGCTGTTCCATTATCCTGGTACCCATTGATAACCAGGTCAGGATTACTTGCAGATTGCCCCATTTTATATACCTGGGCAATTCCCATACCTTGAGAACGCTGGGTCCAAAGGCTTCCGATGCTGTTAGAAAGGTAGACTCCGCCGTCATTTCCGAGCCATAGGGCACCATCATGTGGCGACCATTCCAGGCAATGGTCATCGGCATGAACCGCAGGCTTACCTCCGGCTCCAAACCAATGTGTCATAATATTCCAGCTTAGGCCTCCGTCTGTAGTTTTCCATACATTGATGCCACCCGTGTACACGATGTTAGCGTCACTGCGATCTACGGCGATGCAGAGGTCATACCAGCCCTGATTGCCCCAGCCACCGTTTGTGTCATAGCCTAATATATTAGGTGTCGTAGACTGCGCTGTGAAGCTTGTTCCTTCATTTTGGGACCGATACATTCCCATAAAACCGCTGGCACCTGAGCCTGCAAGTAGCAGATATACCCAGTCAGGCTGGTTAGGGCTCACGCCGATAGCCATCCTTACTGTTCCTAAGGCTGGAAGGCCATTTGTTATCTGAGTGAATGAAGCACCATTATTTCCGGACTTAAGGAAAATTTCTCCTCCAGCATAAACTACATCTGGTTTGTTTGGGTGAAATGCGAGGTCTTTACAGTTGTAGCCTGAATAGGACAATGTCCAGCTAGCACCACCATCGATCGTTCGGTAAATACGCTGGTAAGTCGCTGCAATCATGATGTCGGGGTTGTTGGGGTGCATGATGATTTCATTCACCACGCGGTTGCCCATTCCGATCTTGCGGGATTGCCAGGTTTGGCCTGCATCGATACTGCGCCAGACGCCATAGCCTGGCGTGTCGCCAGCATCGCGGTCGCCTGTTCCTATATATATAATATTCGTATTGGTAGGATCGATGACAATGGATGAAACACCCAATCGGGGTAACCCAACCGAAATTTTTGTCCAGCTTATTCCTTTGTTATTACTCTGCCATATCCCACCAGATGGAGTGCCAGCATATACGATATCGGCATTGGCCGGATGGAAGGTGATGCAGTTAACGCGTCCAATGCCATTGGGCTGGCCAGTGCCATTTCCAGGCAAGCTGTTAGGGCCTAGTTCGCGCCAGTTTCCCTGACTACTGTTTCGTTTGTTAGAAGGATGATTCGCTGCAAAACGTGTTACTTCTGCAAGTGTTTCTTCAGCAGTAGGAAGGCTACCATCCTCTTTTTGTTGGAGGCTGGCCATGTATTCCCAGCGCTTGTACTGTTTCCAGCCAGTGCCTTTACCGGTGCCGTGTTCTGCAAAGTATTGCTCAGCAGCTACTTGGACTTCTGGTAGGGTTGCATCCGGGTTTTGAATCATTTCAAACCATTGCTGGCTGAGTCCGATTTGAACCGTAAATAAAAAGCTACAAAGGAAAATGATGTACTGTCTAGTCATATGAACAGATTCTGGTAGAACAAGATATTGCGGATAGCGCAAAAAGTAGGCCACCCTGAGTAAGGTGGCCTAAAATTGTCCTTCGGATAGAAATATTCCTTCCGGGAAAATGTTCGAAGTATTACAGGTTCAAAAAGGGCAGGAAACAAAAGTTCCTTGGTAATAAATTTTACACGCCCTTTAAGATTCCTCTTTCAGAATTTCTAACAAAATTAACGATGGTGTCGCGCTCATCCGAAAATGGGATTTGTGTAACGACGTGCTCGATCGCTTTTGCAGTGTTTTTACCAGTAACAAAAATGTGGCGGTAAATCTCCTGGATGTGATTGATCGTTTCGGCTTCAAAGCCTCTGCGGCGCAGGCCGATAGAGTTTACGCCAGCGTATTGGATAGGCTCGCGTCCAGCTTTGATAAATGGAGGAACGTCTTTGCGAACGGTGACTCCAGCAGCAATAATCGAATGTGCGCCGATGCGTACAAACTGGTGGCAGCCTACGAGACCTCCCAGAATGGCCCAATCGCCAATTTCGACGTGCCCGGCTAGGTTTACGGCATTGGCGAGAATCACATTATTCCCTACGATACAATCGTGGGCAACGTGTACATAGGCCATGATCAGGCAATTCTTGCCGACGACAGTTTTGCCAAGCGCAGTAGTACCACGGTTAAGGGTTGCGCACTCACGAATGACGGTGTCGTCACCGACCTCAAGGGTCGTCTTTTCTCCAGCAAACTTCAGGTCCTGAGGAATAGCAGAAATAACAGCACCAGGAAAAATCTTTACCCGTTTGCTGATTCTTGCACCGTCGTGAATAGTAACGTTGGAACCTATCCAGCAATCGTCGTCCAGGCTAATTTCGCCGTGAAGGGTTGCGGAAGGTTCTATATGGACATTGTTTCCCAGCTTAATGCGGATAGGGAAAGCATGTGTATGAACAATTGATTCGTCTTTTTTCCAGTACTCTAGGCGTCTGGTTTCTGGGTTCATCACTACACCGGCACCGATGTAGCTATTTTCGCCAATACTGACACCACTTTCAAGCGTAACATTTGGGCCAATAAAGCTGCCGGCTCCAATTTCTACTCCTGCCTGGATGGTGCAGAAAGGTGAAATGGTGACAGATTCATGGATGCGTGCGTCGGGGTGAATGTAAGCGTGGGGTTGAAACGGGTTGGCTGCGTGCGGTTGATTGGTCATGATTTTGATTTTGGGACTAAGCTTGCAACCAAATCTGCCGAACAGACGATTTGGTCATCTACAAATGCTTCCCCTCGCATCTTGCAGATATTCCTTCTTAGGTTAAGAAGTTTAAGCTTAAACACCAGGGTGTCTCCTGGTCTAACTGGTTTTTTGAAACGAGCGTTGTCTATCGCCACAAAATACACCCACATAGATGATGGGTCTTCTACTGTATTCAGTAACATAACACCTCCGACCTGGGCCATAGCCTCAAGCTGAAGGACGCCCGGGAAAATTGGATTTCCTGGAAAGTGGCCTTGAAAGAACGGCTCGTTAACAGTAACGTTTTTGATCCCTGTGATGGTCTCCTCCGAAAACTCGGTGATGCGATCCACCATCAAAAACGGATAACGATGCGGTAATATGCGTTGTATAGCATCGATATCGAAAACAACACCATCGGCGTTGCTGCCTCCTGCATAACGGTTTTTGATCCTATGACGCTTCAACTGGGCTTTTAGCTGCTTGGCAAGTTCAATGTTTGCCTTGTGCCCCGGTCTCGCCGCCATGATCCTTCCACGTATAGGTACACCAATAAGTGCAAGGTCCCCTATAAGGTCCAATAATTTATGTCTCGCAGGCTCATTATGGAACCTGAGTTCCTGACCCTTGAGTAGCCCTGGCTCAAAGTCCTGAGCCGGAATATCAAATCGTTCACAGAGTGCTTTGGCTTCATCACCTTTCAGGGCTTTATCCACCCAAACAACAGCGCTGTCCAAAGAACCGCCACGAATCAAGTCCTGCTTTTTGAGCTCATCAAGTTCATGTAAAAAGCAAAATGTACGTGCACGCGAAAACTTCTCTTCAAAGTCTTTCAGATCATCAAGAGCCACCTGCTGCGGAGCCATTACATCTGAATTATAATCGATGAGTACAGAAAGCGAATAAGTCGGATCAGGCAAAGCCGCCAATTCGACATTGCGGTCTGCTTCACGATAGTTTACCGCTTCCTGAATTTCAAATACTTCACGTATTGCTTGCTGCTTCTCCAACCCTGCGGCATGGATAGCCTGCATGAAATCATGCGCGCTACCATCCATAATAGGTGGTTCAGGTCCGTCAAGCTCGATCAGTATATTATCTACACCCATCGCCGCAACAGCAGCCATTACATGCTCTACCGTATGTACCTGAGCGCCATTTTCGGACAGGGTTGTCCCTCGTGACGTGTCGATTACCAAGTCCACATCTGCATGTACCAGGGGCTTTCCTTCCAGGTCGATACGTTGAAAGATGATCCCATGATTTTCTGCAGCAGGCTTGAAAACCATATTCACGGCTTCACCTGTATGAAGGCCAGTGCCTTTCACAGTCTGGCTGCCTCCGATAGTATGTTGAAATTCTTTCATAATAATCAGTTTGATGATTAGCTGATAAGAAGATTAGCTGATTTGATGATTCGGAAATTAGCTTATAAAAAGGTTAAATAATCAGCTAATCAACACATTATCAAATCATCAAATCTACCCAACGCGCCATTCGGTCCCCTCAGCTGTATCCTTCAATTGAATGTTTATCTCGTTGAGCTTGTCACGAATTTGGTCCGAGACAGCCCAGTTTTTATCATTTCTGGCTCCTGCACGCAGGTCGATAACCAGTTCCATAAGGCCATCGAGTACGCCTCCCATAGCACTATCCTTTTCTCCAGACTCAAGTGGAGGAACAAGGCCGAGCACATCATAAAAAGCAGCTTTGTATGCTTCTGCAAAGGAAGCAAGCGTTTCCGGCTCTACAAGTAGGCCTTCGTGCTGACGACTATGAATCTGATTGACAGCGCTGGCCGCTTCAAACATGACGGTAAGCGCTTTCGCAGTATGGAAATCGTCGTTCATTTCGGCCTCGAACTTCGATTTGAAGTTTTCTAAAATGGCCGATATATCGTTGTCCTTGGTTACCGCTTTGCCATCTGTGTTGATTTCACCGATGCGCTTAAGCGCATCAGACAGGCGGAGATAGCCTTTTTCAGAAGCTTGCAGGGCATCATTGCTGAAATCGAGCGTGCTGCGATAATGTGCCTGTAAGATGAAGAAGCGGATATTCATTGGTGAATATGCTTTTTCAAGCAGGTCATGATTTCCAGCATAAAAGTCCACGAGGTCAATGGCATTTCCAAGGGACTTGCCCATCTTCTGGCCATTGAGCGTGATCATGTTGTTATGCAGCCAATAATTGGCCTCGCCGTGTACGTCCGAAGGTTCGTTACAATTACATGCATTGGACTGGGCGATCTCTGCCTCGTGGTGAGGGAAAATCAAGTCCATGCCACCTCCGTGAATGTCGTATTTAGTACCAAGGTATTTGGTACTCATAACGGTACACTCAAGGTGCCAACCAGGAAATCCGTCTCCCCATGGAGATTCCCAGCGCATGATATGCGTAGGATCCGCCTTTTTCCAAAGTGCAAAATCAGCCGGATGGCGTTTTTCGCTTCCTCCTTCAAGGTTATCACGCGAACCTGCAAGGATATTTTCCAGGTCACGACCTGATAGCTCTCCGTATGGGAAGTCTTTATTATAAGCTGTTACATCAAAATATACCGAGCCGTTGGATTCGTATCCGTAGCCTTCGGCGATGATCTTTTCTACAGCAGCAATCTGCTCAGGGATGTGCCCTGTGGCACGAGGTTCTATACTTGGACGCTCAATATTGAGTTGGTTGAGTGCGTCGATGTAGGCATTGTAATAGTGCTGGGCGACTTCCATCGGTTCCAACTGTTCCAAACGTGCCTTCTTTTCTACTTTACTCTCGCCTTCATCGCCATCGCCCACGAGGTGTCCTACATCCGTGATGTTGCGCACATAGCGGACTTTATAATCACTATACTTCAGGTAGCGAAATACAATATCAAAGGTCAACGCAGAGCGTGCATGGCCCAAGTGGGGATTTCCATATACAGTAGGTCCACAGACATACATACCTACCCTTCCTGGGGTAATTGGGATAAAATCTTCTTTTGTCCTGGTAAGTGTGTTGTAAACTTTAAGGGAACTCATTTGATACCTATATTTTAGAATGAATAATTAACAATGGGCTTAAAAGATTCTCTAAACCTCATTATTCATTGCACATTATCCATCGATTCTTTCAGCCCGCAAAGGTAGCTATTTATCCGGTTGATATAAACCCTTTTACATCAACACTCCATTCACTGCTTTTACAGGTTCCGGGATTTCTTTTTCGCCCAACATTTCAAGTAAATCAACCTCAATAACCCGACATAATGAAAGCATAGGAATATCATTTCCAAGTCCCTCAAAAGGGTTTTCGGAGTAGTCTCCTATCAATTCCATCATCAAATACACCCAGCCGATCAATACGGTAAAAGGAATGGATAGCCATATCCCGAATTCTCCCAATTTATCAAACTCTGACACCATCCCAAAAGGCAGCAGGAAGATAAAGATGCCAACAAATATCAAGCTGGATGCTCCATACTGGCGGGGAAAAGGAAACTTTTTGATGCGCTCGCATTTACCCTGATGAACATAAAAATCGTTGAGGATTTTCTGCAATTCCATATGCCTGAAGTCGTCGATCGTGTCCTCTGCACGGAGCTTGGCAAGGTCTTGAGACTGCTGATCAATGATGTGAGTAGCTGTATTTTTATAATGAATAAGGCGATCATGTTCATCTACAGGGAGATATTTTCTTAGAAAGCTTTCGGTATTGCCATCATTGAGTAAACCAACGCCATAGTTTTTCATTCTTTTTTCGGTGGTCTTACCTACATGTCCTCGCTGGCTGATATGTTCCCATGGAGTCGGAATGAGCAGTTGGCTTCTGAGTGCGTATAGCCAGCCTATGTGGCGATATAGCAGCTTCTTTTTTGTCTGTTGCAAATCCTCAGTGGCTACATCGGTTTCTGTAAACTGATTACTCACATATGACTTCACGGTTGCTCCCCAGGCCCGGCTACTGTTGATGATAGCTCCCCAGATTTTGCGCGCTTCCCACATGCGATCATATGCCTGACTATTTTTGAAGCCTACATAAAACGCTACAGCTGTACCAATCACCGATAACGGCAGCCATGGAATAGATAACCAACCCAGTCCGGCATACTTATAGAGAAGGGCTACCAGTGCAGTCCAGGCCGTTAGCCAGACCAGGTGGCCGCCAGAGAACATAATCAGTCCTCTTATATTGAAATTTTTATTGATATACATAAAATGCTATTGCTGTTATTGAATATCAATAATAGCAATAGCATCGGAGAATATTAAAATAGCCTGTAACTATTTAGGTATTGGCTGCTGGCGATTAGCTTTTGGCCGGAGCAGCATATTTTCGTCTTAAAGCTAATCGCCAACAGCCTAAGCAATCAAAATAGCTTACTGGCTAAAGGCCACTTTTCCTCGCATTTTGAACAAAACGCCCATCACCAAAACATGCGTCGCGCCCAAGATCACTAACAAGATACCCAACTTGGCACTCAATATTTCCAACATGTGGGCAAAGTTTGCGACGCTGCCTTCGACGGGCATGCGCAAACTCAAGTAGCCTATGGTAAGCATGTAAAATCCTGCCAATAACAATCTGTTTACGCTATTGGCCTGCTCTTTTCGGCCATCGAAAACGTCCAATAACATGGCGTAGCCATTTTTGTATAAGCTTTGACCAGCTAACCAGGCAGCGCCTAATCCGAAAGGCAAGTAAATCAAGTAGGTTAAAATCGTGAAGTCCATGATATGAGGGATTGAGGATTGGAGGAGTAAAAGGATTGAAGTGTTAATGTTTCACTTCTTTCAATTTATACTGAAAGTTTTGAAAAAGGTTGCTTCTTATATTGATTCTCTAAACTTTTTCCGTCCTTTGTGCTTTGAATGGCTTCAGGAAAAATCTCAAGTATTCAGTACTGTGTTTTAAACCTTGAACTTTCAACTATAAACTTTGAACTCATAAGTATGTCCACGATTCCTGAAATAGCAGAAGATCTCGTCAGCGACTTTTCGATGTTTGATGACTGGATGGATAAATACCAGTTGATCATCGACATGGGAAACAGTCTGGATCCAATCGGCGAGGCTGACAAAACCGATGAAAACATCGTCCGAGGCTGTCAGTCCAGGGTTTGGTTAGTGGCCGACCTGGAAGGTGACAAGGTGCAATACCGCGCCGACAGCGATGCGATTATCACCAAAGGTTTGGTAAGTTTGCTCACAGGTGTGCTTTCCGATCATACACCTGATGAGATTTTGGGAGCAGATTTGAGCTTTATTGATAAAATAGGCATCCGCGATCACCTCTCGCCAACACGCTCCAATGGCCTCAATGCCATGATGAAGCAAATGATGAATTATGCTTTAGCATATAAAGCGAAGCTTGCTATGAATAATTGATTAGCTGATTTAGTGATTAGCTAATTTGATGATAAAAACCCATCAGCTAATCAACACATAATCAAATCAGCTAATCATCTAACTATCAAATCAAAAAAATGCATACCGAAATAATAGAACAGCTAAAGACCATCTTTGACCCCGAAATTCCGGTCAATATATATGAACTTGGCCTGATCTACGACGTGACTGTGAAGGAGAATAAGGATGTTCACATCATGATGACGCTTACAGCACCGGCTTGTCCTGCAGCTGAGATTATTCCTGCTGAGGTGAAAGAAAAGGCTGCTTCCGTAGAGGGAGTAGGAGAGGTAGAGGTAGAACTCACTTTCGATCCACCCTGGGATAAAGAGATGATGAGCGAAGAAGCGCAGTTGGAGTTGGGAATGTTGTAGGGCTTGCTTTTACGGCCGAACTGTGGTATTTTTGAGAAAAAATAACCTAAAAAGGCATGTTGATCGAATTTAGGGTCTCAAATTACAGGTCTGTTGCGGAAGAGCAGGTGCTTAGTATGGTTCCTGCCAAAGGGCAATCAGATTATCCTTCTAATATATTTACAACAGGAAAATATGAGGTTTTAAACTCAATAGGTCTTTATGGGCCGAATAATAGTGGTAAAACAAACCTCCTGAGAGCATTAGATATTTTCGATAGAGTTGTGTTCCTTTCTGTTAGGTCAAATTCAACAACGAAACTGCCGTATGACCCAAATCTACTTATAGAAGGGTATGCAGAGGAACCTTGCAAAATGGAGATCACTTTCATCATTGAAGGCACAAGGTATCGCTATGGATTTGAGTTTAATCAACTGCATATTTTAAAAGAGTGGCTCCATAGAAAAAAGGCAGGTCGAGAAGTTGAGGTTTTCTACAGAGAAAAGGACGTCATTGAAGTGTCCAGTGCTTTTGAGGGAAATGCTAAATTGATTGACGCAGCCATAGAGGCCACTAGAGATAATGCTCTGTTTTTGTCTTTTTGTGATATGCTTAATATTAAAGAGGCAAAAGTCATTTTTAGCTGGTTTAGGAAATTGGTTAATGTAGATGGTTTGAGCATGGACTCCGAAACTATCAATACGATCAGCCTATTCACCTCAAAACAGGAGTACAGAGATCGAATTTTGCGACAGTTGCAAGGATTTAATCTTAAGTTTTTGGATATAGAGATTGAGGATATTGAAATCGATTCGAGCCTTTTTCCCAAAAACTTATCTCCAGGATTAGTTGAAAAACTCTCTGGAGTGAAGGGGTATCAAGTATACTCGATTCGGCAAACCTATAAGCGTGATGGCACTTTAAGGAACGAGAAAATCAAGTGGCCATTCGATGAGAGAGAATCTCAAGGAACGAATAAAATGTTTAGCCTAAGTGGTCCTGTTATTTTTGCACTATTGAACGGCGGAGTATTGGTGGTAGATGAAATTGAAGCAAAACTTCATACTAAAATAACGGGGCAGATTGTAGACTTGTTTTTATCAGAGAAAACCAACCCTCATGGCGCCCAACTTATTTTTGCTACTCATGATACCAATTTGTTGAAATATGCAAAATTGAGAAGAGATCAGATCATCTTTGTTGAACAAAATAAAAAAGAAGCAACAGAAATATATTCTCTATCAGATTTCACCTATTTTGATGGAAACAAAGAACGCCCTGATACAGACAAAGAAAAACGCTACTTAGAAGACCGATATGGTGCAACACCTAAGCTTAAAAATTGGGATGAATTGACACAAACAGTGCTAAGGTAGTATGGCAAAAAAAGGGAAACTTCGAAAGAGAAAAAGGGCTGAAAGGGGCGAAATAAAGCGGCCTGTAAATTTACGCCGATACGACCAACATTGCTTAGTTGTTTGTGAAGATCAGAAGACAGAACCTGTATATTTTGAAACTTTTAAAGACCAATTTCCCAAAAAAACGTTTTATCTGAGGTGCATAGGAACTGGCCGTGATCCTCTGGGAGTAGTTGAACAAACGGTTCTTCAAAAACAGAAAATGGAAAAAGAATTGGGGCGAGAGATTGACTTTGTCTGGGCGGTGTTTGATAAAGATGATGCCGATGAGAACCAAACGAAAATTGACAAATTCAATGCTGCCCTAAAACTGGCCTCAGAAAACAAAATAGAAATAGCATTCAGTAATGAGGTATTTGAGGTGTGGTTACTCCTTCATTTTCAAAAGCTTAATCTGGCTACTCCTATTCCCAGAGCTAAGGTGTACGAACTATTAGAAAATAAAATTCAGAAGGCGGATTCGAAAAGTAGTTTTAAATATAAGCATGGAGACTCAGAGGTCATTCAACAGGTGGTTAGATTAGGTGACGAAAAACTAGCCATTGAAAGAGCAAAAGTGCTGAAAAGTCATTTTGCAAAAACAGAAGACTTACTAAAAAGAAACCCTTTCACAAGTGTGTTTGAGCTAATTGAATTATTAAGAGGTCTAGCGGATTTTTATTATTTCAAATCTTGACCAATTTTATCAGTCTAAATAGACCACCATCCGCGTCACTTGCAGACTACGGGTTGCCACTTCTTTTTGGGACGAAATAAATACCTGATCGCCGCGCAAGTCTGCCGGAATTCCTCCTTTACTACCTATTACCAGATAGCCATGCTTCAGCATGCTCTGAAGTCTTCCGTTGCTAAAGGACTCTGTTACGCCGCCGTATCGACCTCCAAAGCCGTAAAATTTCACTGGAGCGCCATTCAGCTTTGATACATCACTGATTGCCTGGCCTACAAAAACGCCAGGCTTGAGATACCAATGTCCGCCAGCGCGCTCTACATAGACCGCTTTGATCTTGGTGCGATTTTCGTCTTTCCAGGTGATACGTAACTCGTCTTTTTCACCTTCATTCAAAATCGTACAAGCCTCCGATTCACCGGGAAGTTTTTCGACGGTACCGCGCGAAATGTTTGCACCATGTTGCCTCAGCAATTGATCCTCACTCGTCGTGAGCGTAATATTACCCACCTGCTTTCCAGGTATAATCAGATAGTCCAGCTTTGCACTATTGACAGGAGCCGTAAAGCTAGGATCGCCTCCGATACTGCGCTTATTGGCGTCGGGCGGTAGCGCGTCATTGTTATTGTTCGGGGCAAATAATTCGGCAAGCCCTGAAGGCACTCCCACAACACCGCCGCCATGAACCCAGCCGACTTGTTCACCTACCTTTACCAAAAGCCATGAGTCAAGATAACTTTGGCTTCCATAGGTGTGAGATTCTTGTCGGATGGTACGCTGAAAAAGATACTTGAGCTGATCGTCTTTTTTCAGACTTTGTAAAATAGTGGCATCAGTTCCGGGCCATGATCTGAAGTTCAACTTCTCGACCCATACCTTCAGTTTCGCTGGGCGCGATAACTCTTGAAGTTCGCGTGCAGCAACGTCCAGCGCCTCAAAGGCCTGAATGGTCTGCGTCTGATTATTCCCATCTGTACCCGTTTGTGCTACAGGCGGCTGGCAAGCGCTGAGGATGATGAATAATGTACAATGAACAATGCACAATGAAAAAGGGAAGGCACGCTTATTATTCATTGCCAATCTTTCATTATTCATTACTAATTGTTCATTGTTCATCACGTCTGTTTTTTTTCTGAAAACCAGCACATATTCTCACTGGCTGAGGTGCATATTTATGGAATCGCTGGTCAGTTTTACTTTTTCCACAAAGCCAAAAAATACTTCCTCGTTTATTCCCTGTTTCTTCTTTAAATCGACAGGTATTACAAAGTGAGTTAGGCCACATCAGCGTAGGTCGTGCTAGGCGCATCACCCCAAAGGCTTTCCAGGCGGTAGAAATCACGTTGAGTTTGCTGGAATACGTGTACCACGACAGAACCGTAGTCTACTAGTGACCACTCTCCTTCTGCAAGGCCTTCTTTCGTGATAGGAAACTCCTCTGCATCCTTCTTCATGGTAGCCAAAACGGAGTCAGACAACGACTGCACGTGGCGGTCGGATGTTCCGGTAGCGATAATAAAAAAATCGGTGACAGCACTGTCTATTTCTCTCAGATCCAGCTTTACGATGTCTTTTCCTTTTAAGTCCTGAAGCGCGTTGATGGCGAGTTCAGAAAGCTGGGTGGGGTTTAATACCTTGTTTGTCATGTAGTTGTAGAAATGGTGATAGTTTGTTCCATGCATTAAATTTAGCACTTTCACCCCGCAAACAAAATCTATGAGCCGATTATTCCTTGGCGCGCAGCACATCCACGTAGGTGAGACGACCTCTACGAATACACTAGCCCAACAGTTACTCACTGACCGCCCGCCAGAAGGCACGGTCATATCTGCTGATGTGCAAACGCAAGGAAGAGGTCAGGCTGGAACCACCTGGACTGCAAGTTCGGGCCAAAATATCTTGATGAGCGTGATCTTGTATCCCAAGCTCGCCGCCCCAGAGGCTTACGCTCTAGGCCAAATGGCCGCCCTCGCAGTATGGCAGTGCATCCACGCACTCGATCAGGACGCCGACCTCCACATCAAGTGGCCCAACGACATCCTCCTGGAAGGCCACAAGATCGCCGGAATCCTCATCGAAAATCAGCTCCAGGGTAGCCGTGTACACGCCACAGTGATCGGCATAGGACTGAATGTCAATCAGGCTGTTTTTCCTCCACAGCACCGAATGCCGACATCGCTATTCCTGCACAGTGGCCAGACCTACGAGCTGCATGACATTCAGGATCGCCTTCTCAACAGCCTGGAGGCCAATTATCTGCGCATGCGCCAGCATGGCGCGGCTTCATTCAAACGCGATTTCGAAGCTCGCATGTATGGCTTTCAACAGACGATCCCATTTATCTACGACGGCGAAACCCATCACTGCAAAGTCCTCGGCACAGACAAGCAAGGCCGCCTTCTCCTGGAAACTCCTGATGGCAGCGAGCGAAGCTTTGGGCTGAAAGAAATTGCTTTGGAAGCCTCGATTCCGCCTCGGCAGTGAAGCAACTCGCCTTCGGCTCGTTGGTGAAGCGCGCCTCCCTCCGGTCGGCGCAGTGAAGAAAAAAAAAATCTTAAAGCTTTAGCGTCTATTTCTTCCATTATTGCCAGGGAATTTATTCCCTGGGCAAAAGAAAAGCCGGCATGCAAGCTTCACTATAATCGCGAAGCGATATGCTTCACTGTTTTCGCGCAGCGAAAACGCTTCACTGAAATCGCGCAGTGATTTCTATCTTTGTAAGATGATAAAAGAAGACTTACAGCTTTTTACTAGCTTAGTAGAAGGTTTATTAGAAGAAGAAAAGAAAGAAGCAGTAGTCAAACCCATCCCAGCCAAAAGTCTTTTTGACGTATTGGATTTAGAGCTCCCAGAAGAAGCAACTGAGCCAGAGGATTATGCCAATGCATTAAAAAGCTTGGTACTGAGCACACCCCGGACAGCTACCGACAAGTTTTTTAATCAACTCTTTGGAGGAAGAAACGGCAAAGCCGTAATCGGTGATTTACTTGCCGTATTGCTCAACAACAGCATGTACACCTACAAAGTTGCTGGCCCGATGGTCGGAGTTGAGAAGGTGCTTTTGCGTAAAATTTGTGATATGATCGGCTATGGCCCCGATGCTGACGGAACCTTCGTCCCAGGAGGCTCAATGGCCAATTACATGGGAATGCTGATGGCCCGCGATGTGAAAGATCCACAGGCGCGTCAGGCAGGCAGTCAGCCTAATATGACCATGTACACCTCTGCGGAGTCGCATTATTCGATCGCTAAAAATGCCGCCTTTGTAGGCCTTGGCCGACAGCAAGTTCGTCGGGTTGCGACAAATGAACACGGCCAAATGCTAGCTTCTGATTTGGAGCAGCAAATTAAGAAAGACCTCGCCGCAGGCCTGCGTCCATTCTGTGTGAATGCCACAGCTGGAACGACTGTCCTTGGCGCTTTTGACCCGATAGAAGCTTTGGCAGATGTGTGTGATCAATATGACATTTGGTTACATGTAGACGGCGCCTATTGCGGAGGCGTGCTTTGGAGTGAGCGTTACAAACATTTGGTGCAAGGCCTTCACAGAGCAAACTCATTCTCGGTTAATGCACATAAGATGCTGGGTACACCACTCAGCTGTTCGATCATTGTTACCCAGGATAAAAAGCATCTCAACGAATCCTTTTCTAATGATGCGAGCTATCTGTACCAAACAGATGGTGATGATTATAATTTGGGTAAAACCTCCCTTCAATGCGGAAGGCGCAACGACGCCCTGAAGTTTTGGACGCTTTGGAAAGCGATAGGTAGCAAAGGCTTGGAAAAGCTTGTAGATAAGCAGTTTGCGCTTGCCGACTTTACGCGTGATTACATCCGTAAGCATCCGGATTATCAGCTGTATAGTTTCGACGATTCAATTAGCGTTTGTTTTAATTACAAAAACATCCCTGCCGACACCTTGTGCACCCAGCTCTATGAGCGTGGCGAACTCATGGTCGGTTACGGCAGCTTCCGTGATCAGCAATTTGTGCGTTTGGTAACGATCAACCCAGCCAATGGCGAAGATGAGATTCGCGCGATGTTTAACATCATTGAAAATAATTAATTACCAACAGGAAACCACCCTGTGTAGAGAAAAGGCATGCCTTTTCTCTACATCCGAACGAGCCGAAAGGCTCTATCCAATGATTCAAAACAGGCTTTCTTACTTTGTTGCAAAATGAAAAATGAATTCAGACCTGCGGCCAAGATCAATCTCGGCCTTCGCATACTAGAGCGTCTTCCAAATGGTTACCACCGTTTGGAAACGCTGATGTTTCCGTTGGAAGCTCCAGCGGATAGCCTGGTGATTACGGCGCATAATGAAGATGTCTGCCAGTTGCAGATGACTGGCCGGCCTATCGACGGCAACATGGCCGACAACCTTGTGGTGCGTGCCTGGAAAGCCTTAAAGGAGGTGTATCCTGCTGTTGCTGGAGTG
>JBGCFB010000156.1:0-7507 GCA_045106685.1 Bacteroidia bacterium
TGGTAAGCTTTACGCATGTATCAACATCGTCTGCGCAGTACGCTTATGTGATCACCGATGATCAGAATACGATTCTCGGTTTGCCTCCTGGCAACATGCAGGACTTTGAAGGAGCTGGCACCGGAGATCGGAAGGGGGGCGGGTTGGGCAAGAGTGGAGATCTCGGCGGGCGCCGTGTCAATAAAAAAGAAACTGCTTCTTTGTCAAGTGACTGCTTTGATCTCTCTTCTAACTTTATTGAAATTGTACGTTCAAATACGAATGGTGGAACCGTGGCGATGCCATCCGGCGCGACACGCCGCTACACTTGTCCAGGTGACGGCAACGCCGATGTGGTCAGCTTTACGCATGTATCAACATCGTCTGCGCAATACGCTTATGTGATCACCGATGATCAGAATACGATTCTTGGCTTGCCTCCTGGCAACATGCAGGACTTTGAAGGAGCTGGAACCGGCACATGCCGTGTGTGGGGATTGAGCTACACCGGAAGCCTTACAGCGATGATGGGACAGAATGCAGCGACTGCTTCTTTGTCAAGTGACTGTTTTGATCTCTCTTCTAACTTTATTGAAGTCGTACGTTCGGCTCCTGATGGAGGCATGGTAACGTCATCTGCTGGAAATAGCATGGAGCGCATCTGTGTAAATGGTTCTCCAGACCCGATCTCTTTTGTAAACAACAGCAGCTCAAATGCATTGTACCAATACATTATTACTGATGACAATGGTATTATTCTCGCTGTTCCACCAGTGACAACCATTAACTTTGATGGTGCAGGACCAGGTACTTGTCGTGTGTACGGAGCTTCATATACAGGCACACTCACAGCAGTAGCCGGCCAGAATATCAATACCGTAACATCAAGCGATTGCTTTGATTTGTCATCGAACTATCTTGCTGTAGAACGCGACAATGACTGCCAAGAAGAGATTTGCTCTGCTGATGATTTCCAACCAGGAAACTCCACCGCTTTCGCAGTACTGCTTAACGGAATCACAGGAGCACCAGCCAATACCTACAGCTTTGACAACAATAGTGGAAGCCTGGTTACCTATGATGACGGAACAGCAAATTTGACCGGAACCATCGTCATGCAAGGCTATTCAAACTACAAGTGGGATGTGAATGTCTGGTTTGTCAACAAAAGAAACTGGACTGATTGGAGTGCATCTGGTCGTACCTACAAAGGAAGTCGCCCAGTAGCTGTAAACAATCACACCAACTGGGACTACTATGAGTTGGACATGGCACATGCCTACCTCACAGGTACCGTAGGAAGCGCTTTCGCTGGTGATACCATCAGCCTAAGCCCGCAACAAAATAACAACTACGGATTCCAAAAAGGACTCGGAGCCAATGACAAGAACGGCAACTTCGGCGCATCAACCTGGTTTGATTTCGCAGGAACTTATAGCGGATTTGGCGACTTCAACCTCGCCTTGACCTGTGCGATGGCGCCTCGCATGCCAGTACCAGTACTTCAATTCCGAACTGCACCGGGACAGCCTATTTCGCAAGACTTGAGAACCTACTTTGTCAATCCAAGCAACACACCACTCGCTTTTGGTGTAGCTCCTACCAGCACCCTCACAGGGATGAGTGGAGCGCCTCAGCACGGTGTGCTTAACCTCCAGACAACAGGACAGTTTGTATACACGCCACAGTTGGGGTACACTGGAACAGACGCCTTCCGCTTCCGTGCACATGATACTGGAGCTCCGGCAGCATTTGTAGAAGGTACTGTTGATATCAACGTAGGTAGCAGCTCGCTTCCTGTAACATGGGTAAGCTTTAGTGCTAAAAAGGTGAATGACATCGCCGTTGAGCTTGACTGGGTAACTTCAGGTGAAAGCAATAATGCTCACTTCATCGTAGAGAAAAGCGTTGATTTGGAAAGCTTTAGCGCGCTTTCGCAGGTAGAAGCTCAAAACGAAACAGGCTTACAGTCATACCAGCATGTGGACCGCTCGACGATGGAGCAACGCAATTACTACCGCTTGAAGCAAGTTGATCAGGATGGAAGTTTCTCCTATTCTTCAGTAATTGAGGTTGCTTTCGGAGAGACCTTGGCTGATAACATCATCCTATTCCCTAATCCTGCTCAGAACATCCTGAACATCAGCCTTCCAATCGGAACGATGGAGCTGGAGCTTCACGACATGGCCGGAAGGATTTTGGAACGAAAGACTACCGAAGTTGAATTTGCCTCAGAGCATCTTCAGTGGAATGTGCAAGACCTAAGCAAAGGTGTGTACATGATCACGATCAGCGATGAGCAAGGTAACACCACGGTAAAACGATTTGTGAAACAGTAGACTTATTTCTACATGTCAGCCTAAAGCCACTCCTCTTTGAGGGGTGGCTTTTTTGTTTTCATTAAAAAACGGTCATATTTACTATAACTTAACAACACAGCTATATGGATTTTTCAGGATGGGATTACGGGATATTCGTGGTCTATGCGCTTGTCATTGTGGGCATCGCGTTTTGGGTAAGTCGGAAAAAAGGGAAGACCTCCGAAGATTATTTTCTTGCTAGTAAATCGCTCCCCTGGTGGGCAATTGGCGCGTCGCTTATCGCTGCCAACATCTCCGCCGAGCAATTTATCGGCATGTCGGGATCAGGCTTTGCGATAGGACTAGCGATCTCGTCTTATGAGTGGATGGCGGCTATAGCTTTGTTGATTGTAGGTAAATTTTTCTTGCCGATTTTTATAGAAAAAAAGCTTTACACGATTCCTGAATTTGTAGAAAAACGCTACAGCACGAACCTCAAGACCATTTTGGCGGTTTTCTGGATATGCCTGTATGTGTTTGTGAACCTCACCTCGGTATTGTATCTGGGAGCCACAGCGCTCGATACCATCATGGGAGATGGGTCGGGTGATATTATGATCCCGTGCATCATAGGGCTTTCTTTATTTGCAGCGATGTACTCGCTTTGGGGAGGCCTTGCAGCAGTCGCCTGGACCGATGTGGTGCAGGTTGTTGTGCTCGTCATTGGTGGACTTGTTACCACCTACATTGCCTTGTCGCATGTCGCACCGGACGGCAGTGTTATCACTGGTTTTTCTACCATTCTGGAAGCAGTGCCGGAGAAGTTTTCGATGATCTTGGACAAAGGTGAGATCATCACTCCTAATGGAAAAGATGCCTGGTTTGACTTGCCTGGACTTGCCGTATTGATAGGTGGTATGTGGGTGGCAAATTTATATTATTGGGGATTCAACCAGTATATTATCCAGCGTACACTCGCCGCCAAAAGCCTCAAAGAATCTCAAAAGGGTATTGCATTGGCTGCTTTTATCAAAATCCTTATGCCGCTCATCGTAGTGGTTCCAGGCATTGTAGCCTATGTGATGAATACGGGTCCGGAAGGTGTCGTTACCCTTGATTCTGTTGACGCTTCATTTCTCAAAACCATGGAGGATGGTACCGTGAAGATCATCAATGATAATGCTTCGCCCTGGCTGATCGGTAACTTTATTCCTACTGGCCTCAAAGGCCTTGTGCTGGCGGCCTTGGCAGCAGCGATTGTATCCTCACTGGCATCTATGCTTAACTCCACTGCGACCATCTTCACGATGGACTTGTACAAACCATATGTAGGAAAGGGTGCTTCTGAGAAAAAGCTTGTGACGGTAGGTCGCGCTTCGGCAGCAGTTGCGCTGCTTATTGCTGCGCTTATGGCGCCTATGCTCAAGAATCTCGGTCAGGTGTTTCAGTATATTCAGGAATATACTGGTATCGTTAGTCCAGGTATTTTGGCGGTATTTATGTTGGGCTTATTTTGGAAAAAGACGACAAATAATGCTGCAATCTGGGGTGTGCTTGCATCTATTCCGATCGCGCTCTACTTCAAGGTCGCTCCTAATGAATGGGCCGATAGTGCCTTCTTCGTAAACCTGCCATTTATGGACCAGATGTTCTGGACCTGGATACTCACCATGCTTATCATGGTAGGGATCAGCTATTTGGAAAACAAAGGAGCAGACCATGAAAAAGGCATCGAGCTGAAGAAAGATATCTTCAAGACGTCTCCGACTTTCAATGTCAGTGCAATCGCGGTATCATTGATTATCGCAGCGCTGTACGCGATGTTCTGGTAGGCGCAAGAATATCAAGAACCCTATTTCAAAACCCTTCGGGCAACTGTAGCGAAAAGCATCGATTTTCGCTACAGTTGATCTTTATGTCAGCGATGTATCAGGCTAATGCTTTTGATTCTGCGGGCATCATATGCTCGATAATAAAGTCCAGCGCCTTGCTCCATGCCTCACCGATGGTAGGGCGGTAAAAGTCAGCCAGCACATCCTCAATAGTCTCAAGCATCGTCTCTTTTACCAAAGGATAATATTCGTTTTTTACGCCGTATCGAACATGGTTCTGTCCCAGCTTTTTTAGACCCATAAGTAAATAATCGGGGCGAGAGAGGGAATACACAATAGCGCCCAACATGTGCGTGAGCAAGCGCCCCTGATCGAGCATATTACTTGCAAATAGTTGTTTTAAAAAGGGAGCTTTGACGAATATTTTATCATAAAATATCCTGGCAAATTCATCCTCATCTTGCAGTAGCAAATGCAATGACGCCTGAAGCTCTAATTGCAAATCCATTTCCACAAAGCTCTTTAATTCGTGGATGTGGATAGGTTCTTCTTTTCCTTTTAAGATGCGATTGAAACGCTTTCCTGTCTGTACAATATCAGCTACGTGCTCATGCACAGAGTCCGAAATTAATATCTTGGCTCTCAGCTCTTTCGTCTCTCCCTGGATGCGGCTGGCCACGTTTACGGGGTCCCCAACTACAGAAAACATCTTGTGCGTAGGATGTCCCAAATAGCCGATGAAGGCTTGGCCGTAATTGATGCCGATGCCTATTTCAAGCTTTACTTCGAAGTCTTTTAGTTGGATTTTATTGAGGCGTTCCAAAGCATATTGCATGCCCAGCGCGGCGCGTATCGCATCCGTACAATTTTTTTCACGGCTCCCTCCTGCTGTACCAAATACCCCAACAATTTCATCACCGACATATTGGTAGATAATGCCATTATTCATCAATATAGGCTCGCCCAGCGCTGTGTAAAATTGGTTGAGCATATATGCGATATCAAATGAATTATTTTCAGATGATAGCTGGGTGAAATTTCGAAGATCACAAAACAGAATCGCAATGGGCCGTTCCTCTGGATTTCCCACTGGAGCGACCTCTTTTTGCAATTGATTGACCTCGGCACTCGACCAAATAAGTCGCTGAACTTTTACATCGCCACTGGAACTGCATTGGCAGGCCAGACGGATCGTGGGATCCCACTTTCTGTCGAAGGTCATATTGATTTCTGCCTTCGTCTTTGGACTCAGGTTCTTCATACCATCTATGACCCTAATTCTACACGTGGAGCAACGTCCATTTCCTCCACACTCGTGCAGGTGAGGGATTTTGTTGGATATAGAAACATCAAGAATAGAGCAGTTTTGGGAGGTGACTACATCCTGATTTATTCCTGCGTAATGAATAGTATGACTCATGCCAAAATGCGTTAGTGTGAGCGATTATACCCTGACACTGTTTTGGATATAATTTCTATCCAAAACTACATGAGCATGCCTATTCTTGAAGGTGTAAATGAGTGGGCTGTGGGATATTGTGAGTGGTTGGAAGGGATTTTTATTTAAAGCAATCCCAATAACTCTTCCTTTCTGTTTCGCGCTACAGGAAGGGTGCTTCCGTCTGTAAGCAGGAGGTAGCCGCCATCGGAACGGACATATTCCTTGATATGCTGAAGGTTGACCAAGTGAGAATTATGCGCGCGATAAAAGCCATGTGGCAGCAGCCAGGATTCAACATCCTTGAGTGTTTTGGAGATCAATTTTTTACGCCCTCCTGCCAAATAGATCATCGTATAATTACTATCGGAACTGCATAGCAAAATGTCTTCAGGGCGGACATATTCTATGCTTTCTTTGGTAGCAAGGGCGATTTTATTGGTTGAGGCTGCAGATGATTCGGCTGGGCTTGGCGGCGATATTATGTCCTGCTTTTTCGCTTTCAGTTTTTCGATCGCATTTTTTAATTCTTGATTTTGGATGGGTTTTAACAAATAATCCAGCACATCTGCTTTTACAGCGCGAATGCCAAAATCATCATACGCTGTAATCAAAATAACCTCAAACGGATGAGGTTTGGGCAACTCATCAAGCAGCTCAAATCCATTGAGCCGAGGCATTTCCACATCCAAAAAAAGTAGCTCAGGAGGATTCTCCTTGATGTACTCCAGCGCCTCCATACTATCAGTAAATGACTGTACGAGCTCGATGTCTGGACAAAACTTCTCCAGCTTCCAGGTTAAGGTCGCTACGGAGTGCTTTTCATCGTCAAGAATGATTGTTTTTATCATGATACTGAGTGCTTTAGACTGGAATAATCAATTCAACTCTGGTGCCGGCTGGTTCATGTTCTTTGTTCTGCAAATCATAAATATGGACCGAGGCATTGGTGCCCGTGATTTTGTTGAGTGCTTCTAAACGGTCGCTAGTGATCTTCATCCCAAAAGACTTTTTACGCGTTCCCGACTTTGATTTTAATTGCTCGGCAGCAGCACGGCCGATTCCATTATCTTCAATCAGGCAAATGAGGCTTCCCTTATCTTTTCGAATGGTCAATCCAATTTTGCCATCCTTACGCTTCTTTTGCAGCAGGCCATGCCAAATAGCATTTTCTACATAAGGCTGCATGAGCATAGGAGGAACTTTGATAAGCGCTGTATCGAGGTTTTTCTCAATCTTTATTTCGTATTCAAAAAGCTCATCAAAGCGCATATTTTCAATTTCAAGATATAGCTTCAGCGCTTCCAGATCATCTTTTAAGGGGACGATCGTGCTTTTTGAGTTTTGTAAAATCAATCGAATAAGTCTGGAAAACCTGTTTAGATAATCGATGGCTTTTTCCTGTTCATTATTGATGATGAAATATTCGATGGAGTTCATCGCATTGAAGATGAAGTGCGGGTTCATCTGCGCGCGAAGTGCACTCATCTCCATGTCAGACAAGCGCTGTTCATAGTGAAGGCGTAGCCGCTCTTCCTTTCTGATCTGACGGGTTCTGTACATGTAAATGCTATATACCAAACCGGCGATACCGATAGCTGAAAGCAGCCAAAACCATGCAGTATTCCACCACGGACGAGCGATATGCACAGAAAGGGAGCATGGTTTTTCGTTCCATATGCCCTCGTTGTTGGCTACTTGTAGCTGGAATTTATATTCGCCTGGAGGTACGTTGGTATAGTTCGCAAATTTCCGCTCACTCGCCGTCGTCCAGTTGTCATCAAAGTTTAATAATCGATACCGAAAGGTGTTTTTATCACCAGCAGTAAAGGCGATAGAAGAAAACTCAAAGGAGAAGAAGTTTTCATCTGGCTTAAGTGAAAGGCGCTTGATTAAATGAACAGCAGTGTCGCTTTTTATCGGATTTTGTAGAACGTTAATATTGGTCAGATAAGGAA
>JBGCFB010000157.1:0-6775 GCA_045106685.1 Bacteroidia bacterium
ATATGATCAGCTTGACTTTGATATCGCGGTACGTGAAGAAGGCGACTGTCTGGCACGCTATCTTGTCCGTATGGATGAGATGGAGCAAAGCACCAAGCTTATCGACCAGATCCTTGACAAAATGCCTGAGGGCGATATTCGTGTCGACGATGCGAAGAAGACTTACCCTTCCAAAAACGAGGTGTATTACTCGATGGAAGGTATGATCCACGATTTCATGATGACGGATGTAGGTGTGATGCCTCCACCTGATGTAGAAGTATATCACGCTGTTGAAGCTCCTAAAGGCGAGCTTGGCTTCCACATCAAAAGCGATGGAACCGGATCGCCCTGGCGCGTAAAAATCAAGTCTCCGTCCTTCTCTAACCTACAGCTACTGTGCACCATGCTCGAAGGCGGCATGCTCGCCGACTCGGTAGTCTCTATCGGATCGATTGATCCTGTGATGGGCGAAGCGGATAAGTAGATTGGAGATTGGAGATTGGAGATTAGTGAACTGAGATTTTTGATATTAGATATAAAGCCACCTGCGATGATTTCGCGGGTGGCTTTTTTGGGTTGGGGGGTGGAGTCTCTCCTCTAATTCAATAGCATTTACTCCTGCTACATCTCATATTTTTCCATCGTTAGAAAAATTTCCATCCACCGTATATTTTGAAATATCGACTCTTTTAAAATTTTACCGTTACAGTACCCATAATTTCTAAATATATCTACGATGCTGAGATAATTTTCAAAATTTGCAGAATTAAAATCTAACCAATCCTGATTAAAAACGACTCCCCATAAAATGAATAGTACATTTTGTGGGGAGTCCTGCGATAATGAGTATTTGTTTAAAGATTATTCTTTGGCTGGCGGCAGCTGCGGAAAAATTTGATATTGCACCTTTTGTGAATCTTCTCTGAGCGGCTCCATTCCAATGACGTTATGCCATTCTTCTTTACCCGTAATATTGATACGTGACTGCATTATGTAAAAGGTATCCCTTCTCCAAATCAGAATCCGAGTATCTTTGACCGGAGTAAACAGAGGTACATAGTATTTCGATGTCTTTCTTTCTTCAAAGTTAAATTCTCTCCCATAACCTGCGCTCAGCTTTGCAGAAACTTTAGAAGAGACAGAAGCAAAGCCTACATTAACGCCACCAGTAACTTCGATTCCTAACTCTGCTGCAAAGTTGAACATACTCGTTTTTGTTTCACCTACTGCATACTCCACACTATTTCCAGGAGTGGGAGCATTAGCAGGGAATACCTGACCAAAGAAATTTGTCCATTTAAAAGTAGCCACAAATCGATACTCCGTTTTTTCGACCAATTCATTGTAAGAATGACCACTAAGTAAATAACGTTTCCCCACTGGACGATTCCCCACTAGCAGTCCGCCTCCTTTAAGTACCTCTAAAATTAAGCCATCTCCTCGTGCTACCCCTTTGAGAAATTGCAGAAAACCTCGAATTTCGGGGCTAACAATTCCATTCTCTTTATAATTTAAGATTTCACTGGTTGATTCTTCCCCTGCAATAGAACTGCTATGAGCTACTTCTTGTTCGAGGCTCGTAATCATAGGAGGTGTGCTCAAGGTTCCTGGTATAGGGCCAGAAGCATCTAACGCCCCTATTGTTTGATTTTCGATCTGTAGTGGCTTCATAATAATTAGTTTGTGAGATGTGAAAAAATTAAGCTTCCGTGTGTGATTACAAATATGGAGGCATCCCCATCCTGGGTTTTGTCTATTTTGCGCAACTTTTTACCATTATTGCGCATCAGCCTATTTATGAATGTTTAGCGCTGTATTTCTTTTTGAAATGAGAGGGCGTGCAGGCATATCGCCTCTTGAAGCTGCGGCAAAAGTGAGCTTGACATTTATAACCCACGAGATAGGCGACTTCACCTATCGGAGCGACATCGTATAATAAGAGCCTGGCAGCATGTTCCATCTTTATTTCCCATATCAGCTGCCCCGCCGGTTGCTGAATGGTCGCATTCAACTTGCGGTTGAGCTGAGAAACACTCAGGTGGATTTGTCTAGCGAGATCAGCGGCATCAAATAATTCATTATCCAGGTTAACCTGAATGAGGTGCTTCACTTTTTTGATAAAAGCTTCTGTTCTGGATAATGCTGCTTGTTGTTTTGAATAAGGCTCTGGTGATTTGCCTTTCGTTTGAAATGAGAAAATTGATTGCATGATCGTAGTGTTTGTGAGGTGTAATAATTGATTACATCACAAACATCGGGGACAGCTCCCCTAGCCTGCTGGATAAGCATTTCAACATGCTGTACTGCTATTGCAGGCACTCAAAAATACTAGCACTACAATTTCACGAATAGCCAGCCGCAAACCCTATCATACTGACTTACAGTCTCTTACGCATTGCACTTGGCGACTGAGAGAACTCCTGAGAAAATGTGCGAGAAAAGTAGTTAGGATCTGAGAAGCCAACCTTGTAGGCGATTTCAGAGATATTCAAGTCTGTAGAAAGGAGTAATTCTTTGGCTTTGTGTAGCCTCGTTTTTCGAATAAAGCCCGTAGGATGTTCTCCAGTAAGTGCTTTCATTTTGCGAAAGACTTGGGTGTGACTCAAGTGTACAGCACGGCAAAGTTGTGCGATACCCAGTTCTGAATTATCGATATTTTCGTCAATGACTTTTAGGATTTTTTGAAGAAATACATCGTTCAAATCTGGTATTGTTTCAGCTTGCTCAGTCTTTGGGTGAAAGGCATCAGCTGAAAAGCTATGTTGCGCGTACTTCCCTTGTAGTGCTTTCCGCAATTCGATTAATTTTTCCAAACGAACAAAAAGCTCTTCCTTGTCGAATGGTTTCATCAAGTACGCATCGGCACCTGTCTTAAGACCAGTGATACGGTCAGCGGCTGTGGCTTTGGCGGTGAGCATCACGATGGGAATATGGTTGGTACGCTCGTCTGACTTTAATGCTGCGCAGACTTCATAGCCGTCTTTTTGAGGCATCATTACATCGGTAATGATGATGTCTGGAATTATTTCTAATGCCTTATCAATACCGGCCTGTCCGTCTTCAGCAGTTTGTACCTGATAGTCCGTTTCAAGAATAGATTCGATATAGGTAATGACATCGTGGTTATCTTCTATTACGAGCAACAAAGGCTTATTCTTACCCTCTTCAAAAGGAACAAGGTCGGCAGGAGTAGCAAGCGCATCGCCATCCAGGTCTGGAGACTCCTCCAAATGCTCTGTAAGTACTTTGCGCTCTGCGGGAGCAGTATTGGGGCCATTGTGAATAGGTAACATGATCGAAAACACGGTACCTTCCTTCAGAGCGCTTTTTACTTGGAAGGTACCGCCCATCAAGGTGATCAGCTCCTTCGTAAGGGATAAACCAATCCCTGTGCCTTCTCCTTTTCGAGTAGTAGATCCATCCGCCTGGTAGAAGCGGTCAAAGATATACGGAAGCTGCTCTTCTGGAATACCAACACCAGAATCCTGCACCTTTAATTGCAAGACAGGTTGTTGATTGTGAGTCGCTTTGTGAACATGCAAAATCACTTTGCCTTTTTCAGGAGTAAACTTGACGGCATTGGACAAAAGGTTGTACACAACATGCTGGATTTTCACTTCGTCATAATCCATTATCAACTCCGTCTCTTCAGCATAAAACGTTAGCCGGATTTTGCGTTCTTCGGCCATCGAATAAAATGACTCCGTCAGATAACGAAGGTAATTGATGATATCACCCTGTACATTGTCCACCTTCAAGGTGCCACTATCGAGTTTGGAGAGGTCAAGTAACTCATTCACCAGACGGAGCAGGTTTTCACCGTTTCTTCGGATTAGCTGGCGTTCTTTTTTGAAACCCGTAATATTTCCCACCATTCCCATGATGACGGTCAAAGGGGTGCGAAACTCGTGGGTTATGTTCGTATAGAATCGAGACTTTAATGCATCTAATTCTTTGAGCTTTTGAGACTGATGCCGGATTGTGGCAGTTTGTTTGGAGACTTCTTCTTCAAGCCTTTTTTGCTCTTGCTCGTACTTCCATGTACGCCATTTGAATCCAAGAACGATCAAGCTCAATAAAGCAATGCTGCTTACGATCAAAAACCAACCTTGCAGATAAAAAGGTCTAACTGCTACAATAGGAAGGGTCAAAATCTCTTTTGACCACTGCCCATTAGCGGTTTGTCCTTTAATTTTCAACATATGGTTTCCATAGGGAAGCCGCCCCATTCGAATAAATGGTTCTTGTTGGTATGTCCAGTCATTGTCAACACCCTCAATTTTATAGGCGTACTGCGTTTGTTCAGGGGCTTCATAGGTCAGTAGCGAAAAGCCCAATCGAAAAAAGGGGTCGTCGGGCTGTAAGCGGATTTCATTGCGCTGCCGAAGTTCAGCTAATTTATCTACTAATTGGTTGGCTTTACCATCAAATTGCTGGAATTCAGTGATGCGTAAAGGTGCGTCATAAAGACTATCAAATTGATAAAAACCATCAGGATCAAAACCGGTAATACCATTTAAGCCCCCAAAGAAAATGCGACCATCTGCTGCCTGAAAATGAGATACACGATTAAACTCATGATGGGTGATGCCGTCCTCTCTCAGATATGCCTGTGACTGAAAGGTATTTTTATCAAACTGAATAATTCCATAATCACTACTCATCCACAAGTGCTCATGTTTGTCTTCGTAGACCGCATACAGGACGTTATTGGAGAGGCCATCGACTTTGGTAAACTGCTTATGGTGCTGATGTGCTTTATCCCAACGGATTAAACCTCCTCCTGCAGTAGCTAACCAGTAAATACCTTCAGCGTCATGATGGAAATGATGATACTTATCATGAGGAAGAAAATACTCCCCCGCTCCTCCAGACCAATAGCGAGCAGTAATTCCCTTCTTGATATCAAGTGTGTATAAACCAGAATTGCTACAAATCCATATTAGGCCATTCCGATCCTCATGTATATGGTTGACTGCACTTTCAGCAAGAATCTGAAATTCATTATAGTTCTCAAATACATGCAAACGCTTCTCTTTGGGGTGATAATTTTCTATTCCAATCTTGCCCCCTAACCATAATGTTGATTCCTTATCTTCATAGATTGTCCATACAACCTCAAGCGCTTTATTGGGAGCATTCACAAATAGCTTTTCCAGCGTCTCTGATTTTTTGTCAAAATGCTGCAAGCCATACTGCCCAATCCAGAGTGTTTCATTCTTATCATTTAATAGCGCATAAGCGCTTTTTATCTGCGGTACAATTTGAATATCAAATACCTTTCTAGCACTTTCCTTGTCTGTGGAATATTGATCAATATCCAGAATATGAAAGCCGTACCTTTCTGTATTCACATAGAGCTTATTTTCCTGGGCAAATATTCCCCTGCAGCTAATATTATCCTTTACTTCTTGTTTTGTCCTAACAGTCTCATCTCCCCATGTTTTTTCAAATAAGTAGCGAGAAAATTTATTGCGCTGAATACTGACATGGTACAATCCAAAATCGCCCCCCAACCATGTCGTTCCAGTAGGTTCGAATAAGCTTCCACGCCATCCAATACCACGATCCCGAATAAGGTGAGGATATTCTTCAAAAAAACTGAGTAGTTCTCCTTCTTCCCAGTCAACAATTGGGAGGAGTTCTTTACTCGCCATCCATAAGCGTTTTTGATATGAGTCGTAGTTAAGTTGTTTGACTTTCTGATTCAATTGTGTGGTTGAGATGGGAAGTTGGGCGTCTGTTAACTCCAGATGCTTTCCATTTTCATCTATTTTATGAAATGTAATTGTGCCATCGAGTTTGTTCCCTTCAAATAGCACTTCATTGCCAATCACGACTGTGGTTCTCCAGCTCAAGTTATAGGGGTGCTGGTAAGCGTGTAAAATATGCCCATCTTTACTCACCTCGATTAAGAATCGCTCATTAGCTATGCCCCAGATGGTTTGGCGTGTAGATACACCTTTAGGCATGAATGTGGTAAAGGTATCAAGGGGAAAAACGCTCATACCCCTATCCGGGTGATACGTAAGCATGCGTGCTTGATTACCAGTCCCGAAGTATAAAGTCTTACTTTCATCTTGCACTACCATGCCTCCTATTTCTTCAACAGGAACGGTCACCTTTGCGCCTAATTTTTCCTCGATTGGTATTATAGTCCCTTGTTCTGGATCGAGAATTGAAATGGATTGAGCGGTGTAAAAACCTATCCGGACACTTGACTGAAAAATCCACAAATCACCAGCAGCATCAATGACTAAATTTTGGATGTGATTGCCTGGTAAACCACCCTGCTCCTTGGTCCACCATTTAAATGTGTAGCCATCAAAACGATTCAATCCAAAAGGAGTACCTATCCACAAGAAGCCTTGATGATCTTTTACAATGCAATTTACTTCTCGGTGTGACAAGCCTTCTTCAGTACCATATTGTTGAAGGTTGATAATATAGTCTTGCGCGAGTAATACTCCGGAAAAGGCACTGCAACAGACTAGAATAACAAAGGCACGATTCATTATGCTCCGGATCATGGTACTATATTACAAAAGCTATTTTTCACTTCCACTAAGCTTTCGGTTGACCACCCTAAAATTACCGTTCTCGATCAATAACTAATGAAGTGGATAGAAGAAAGCAAATGTCTTCCCGAGCCACGAAACTGGCGAAGAATCTTGACTTGCAACTAATTATGGGCGAAGCAGAGAGAGTAGACATTATTCATTTGATCATTCGTCATTGATCATTAATCATTAAAAGATAAAGCCACCTGCGATGATTTCGCGGGTGGCTTTTT
>JBGCFB010000158.1:0-20254 GCA_045106685.1 Bacteroidia bacterium
TTGCTCTGTTGGATTAATTTTTACGCTTGCTATACCTCTGTCAGTGCAAAATTTCATTGTCTATAGCACTGACAGAGGTAACGCAAGCCTTTGAGAACCAATTCATATGCTAAAAATATACATCGCCCTTTTCCTTATTTCGGGTTTTGTTTTTGGACAAAATCAGGATAGCCTACATTTTTCCATAAAACAAAACTCGCCAATCGTTCAGAACCTTGATTCCGTTTTGAATTTGATCGCTGAGGATGAGGAAGGGTTAGAAGTAGAAAAATCATCAGAACCTGAACCCCGTTTGGATGGTCTTATGATTGGTTATTCTGAACCCCAACCGCTCAATGTGGATTCCGTTCGCGTCCTCATCGGCTATCCAAATGCTGAAATTGAAGGAACCGTAATCGTCCGATTACTCATAGATGAAGAAGGAAATTGCAAAACGTATAAATTGATCAAAAAGGCCCATCCCTTGCTTTGGGAAGGAGTAGAACCATTTATTATGCTTATTCGGTTTAGACCTTTTATTAAAAATGGCAAACCGATCGGATTTTGGGTAACTGTTCCTTTTAATTTCAAAATCACTGATTAATTTCCCAAACCAAAACCTTACTTTCATGATTAATAAAGCATCATGAAAAGCATCAACCCCGCCACAGGCAAAATCATAAAATCATACGACCCGCACACGGCGGCGGAAGTAGGCCAAAAGCTCCAAAAGGCTGATAAAGCATTCGTTTCCTGGTCGCGAACGAGCTTCGCAGAGCGGTCGGATATTCTGCAAAACGCAGCTAAAGTCCTGCGCGCTCGCAAATCAGCCCTCGCCAAGCACATGTCGGAAGAAATGGGAAAGCTGATCGGTGAAGCGGAAAGCGAAGTGGAGAAATGCGCCTGGGTATGCGAGTTTTATGCTGAGAAGGCCGAAGGCTTTTTGGCACCAGAACATATAAAAACTGACGCCAGCAAGAGCATGACCGTCTGCCGCCCGCTTGGCCCGGTTCTCGCCGTGATGCCTTGGAATTTTCCACTCTGGCAGGTCTTTCGGTTTGCAGCTCCAACGCTTATGGCGGGCAATGTTGGTGTGTTGAAGCACGCTTCCAATGTGCCCGGCTGCGCCCTCGATATTGAAGATATATTATTAGAAGCAGGCTTGCCTTTTGGCTGTTTTCAAACACTGCTCGTAGGTTCCGACCAAGTCGAGGCGATTATCCAAAATCCGATTATCAAAGCGGTGACGCTTACGGGCAGTACGCCGGCCGGTCGAGCGGTAGCCGCCACTGCCGGATTATCCCTCAAAAAAACGGTGCTTGAACTCGGTGGCTCTGATCCATATATCATCCTCGCCGATGCTGATCTGGAACTCGCCGCAGATAAGTGCACGATCAGTCGTATGCTCAATGCCGGTCAGAGCTGTATCGCGGCGAAGCGCTTTATTGTAGAAGCGCCTGTTTACGATGAATTTATAGGACTTTTTTTCAAAAAACTCGAATCGTTCAAACTCGGAGACCCCGCCCAGAAAGAAACAACGCTCGGCCCTCAGGCTCGTGAAGACTTGCGAGATGAGCTTCATGAGCAGGTGATATCCAGTATTGACAAAGGAGCGAAGTGTATCCTTGGCGGTAAAATTCCTGAAAGGAGCGGAGCGTTTTATCCTGCGACCATGCTGATCGATGTGAAGCCAGGAATGCCTGCGTACGAAGAGGAGCTATTCGGTCCGGTTGCAGCAGTTATCAAAGCGAAAGATGAACAGGATGCGATCCGCATTGCAAATGATACTGAGTTCGGTTTAGGTGCAGCCGTATTTACACAGGACCTTGTCAAAGGAGAGCGTATTGCAGCAGATGAACTTCAGGCAGGATGCTGCTTTGTGAACGACTTTGTACGCTCGGATCCGCGCCTTCCTTTTGGTGGAATCAAAACAAGCGGCTATGGTCGTGAACTTTCTAAAGAAGGTATTCGCGAGTTTGTGAATGTGAAGACGGTGTATGTTGGGTAATGGCGGCTGAAAAGAATTTTATACTAATCACAGCTTTTTTTTTTACTACTCTACATACTAAAGCCAAATAGTCGCCGTTTTTATTCACAGAGAAACATCAATTCTCCTTATTTTATTTAGCCGCCTTAGTTGTGAAAAGAGAGATGCCTTACGGTGTCTCTCTTTTGTCATATGTCCTCTGGCCGACGCAGCCTTTTTCGCCCTTTCTCGTTTTGTGTGGCGTGACTAATTATCTAACCACTAATTTTTCTAAAACATGAAGCTAACTCGCCTTTTATCGTTTGTAGCCGCCGTTTCGTTCGGCTTTAGCCTGATGGGACAAGCCCCGCACATTCCCCTCGTAGAACATTTCACCAATACGCTTTGCTCACGGTGTCCTCCGAGTAATCGGGTTTTCTTTGGCGTTTTGGATAGCCTGGGAGACGATGTTCTTCACATTGCATATCATAGTCGCACACCATATACAGCATGTGTTTTTTATCAGCATAATCGCACGCAGGCCGATGCCCGTCGCGATCGCTACAGCGTAGGTTTTACTCCTCAGGCCATGCTCAATGGCACCTTTAATGGTGCAGGAGCAAGTATGCTAAGTACGAATCAGGCCCAGACCGCATCTCAGGGCGGAAGCCCTATCCGCATCGATGTGCAGAGTCGCTGGCTGCCAGGTGACACCCTTGAAGTAGGAGCAAATGTTCATTTTGAAGGTGAATTACCCGCTGGAAACTTCTCGCTTTTTGTGGCTTTGGTAGAACAAGAAATAGCCTACAATGCCCCAAATGGAGAATCCGAGCACCGTAATGTGTTTCGCTCTATGCTATCGGGTGATGCGGGAGAAGCGATTCCTTCACTCGCTGCTGGCATGAGTACGGGTTTTTATTCGTGGAAAATTGCCAAACATCCCGACTGGGACAAAGAAGAAATGAAGGCAATCGCTTTTGTTCAAAACCCCCAAACCAGCGAAATCATCAATGCCGGAAGCGACGGAAAATCTCAGACGACCAGTATTGGCGCAGGACTTGATCCTGGTATTCGTATTGCTCCAAATCCGGCTCATGATCAGATTACAATAAACTGGGCAGCACAGGAAATCCCTGAAGCATCGCTCGAAATACTCGACATGCAAGGTCGCACGGTCAAGCATATCGGAAGTACAACTCCAGGCCAAAGCCTGAATATTCAGGATATTCCTCAGGGCATATATCTGCTCAGTATGCGTGCTGATGGACAAGTATGGAGCAAGCGTATTGTGGTGCAGTAGAGGCTCTTGGGGCGAGGCCTTAAAAGGCCTCGCAATAATGATAGTAGTTGAGGCTAAAGCCTTGTGAAATAATCAACAAGCTTTAGCCTGAAATACCTATTAAACTTGCCCGGTCTTTTAAGGCCGGGCATAAACGGGCAGATAATATTTCCCATCTTTGCCGGTGATGGGAGAAAAAGTTCAAATTCAACTCAGGCCAGGATTGCAGGAAGACGAGTCGGCGATACGCCGCGCTACTGCTCGCCAACTCAATATCGCTGAAGATCGCCTTCAGACATTAGTCGTGCGTCGCCGCAATATCGATGCGCGCAAGCGACCGATTTATGTGCTCCAGGTAGAAGCCTGGGTCGATGAAGCCGCCGAGCCGGAAACACCCTGGGAAATTCCTTTGAAGGACGTTTCGAATGCCAAACCTGTTCACATCGTGGGACTAGGGCCGGCAGGACTTTTTGCTGCGCTGCGCTGTATCGAGCAAGGCCTCAAGCCCGTCGTCATCGAACGCGGCAAAGCCGTGCGCCCTCGCAGGCGTGATCTCGCCGCACTCAATCGCGATGGCGAAGTCAATCCAGAAAGCAACTATTGCTTTGGTGAAGGAGGAGCAGGCACCTTCTCGGATGGCAAGCTCTACACCCGATCTAAAAAGCGAGGCAACTTGCAACGTGTGCTCGATATTCTCGTGCAATTTGGCGCGTCGCCGGATATACTCGTAGAGGCACATCCACATATTGGCACCAATAAACTCCCCGCCATTATCGAAGCCATGCGGGAAGCGATTATCGAGCATGGTGGTGAGGTGCGCTTTAATACAAAACTGACCGACCTCCGACTTACGAGTGACACGCTCAGTCATATCCAGACCAATGGCGATACCTGGGAAGAAATCGATGCGCTTATTTTGGCAACGGGCCACAGCGCGCGCGATATTTTTGAACTCCTTCATCGTCATAAAATCGATATTGAGGCAAAGCCTTTTGCCCTGGGTTTGCGCGTAGAACACCCGCAGGCTGTGATCGATAGCATTCAATATAGTTGCGGACCGCTTCGCCCCGATGGGCTTCCGGCGGCAGCTTATAATCTGGTCAAACAGATCGAAGATCGCGGCGTATATTCCTTCTGTATGTGTCCTGGTGGCATTATTTGCCCTGCCTCGACATCCAATGACGAAGTCGTGGTTAATGGCTGGTCGCCTTCTAAACGGAACACAGGATATGCCAATTCGGGCATCGTGGTAGAAGTACCGTTGGCGAGTTTGAATCGTTCTGATGATCCGCTTACGGCGATGCGCTTTCAACAAATGGTAGAGCAAAAAGCCTTCAAGGCTGGCGGCGGAAAGCAGCAGGCTCCGGCGACGCGTATGACTGATTTTTTGTCTGGTAAAATAAGCGGCTCTTTGCCTGAGTGCTCATATCTTCCAGGGATTGTTCCGGCAGACTTGCGACAGGTATTGCCCAAGCAGGTGTATCGTCGCCTGCAAGGCGGCTTCAAAGCTTTTGGCCAGCGCATGAAAGGCTATATAACCAGCGAAGCGGTGGTAGTGGGTGTGGAGTCACGCACGTCATCTCCGGTGCGCATTCCACGTGATCACAAGAGCCTTATGCATCCACAGGTAAAAGGGCTTTTCCCTTGCGGTGAAGGTGCTGGTTATGCCGGCGGAATCGTCTCCGCGGCGATGGATGGTGAGCGCTGCGCGGTGGGAGTTGGAGTGATGTATAATGGGTAATGCCGTTTTTATGCAACAAGTAGCTGGGAAAACCTTGTTATTTCATCTTGTAAAAAAACCTTAAGGCTCAGGTCTTCATCTAATAATGGCCAATGAATGCCCATTCCTTCAGCAATTAGCTCGTAATGAGCCAATTGTTCAGCATCCGCTTTTTCTAAAACAGCATACTTTGAAACGCGGCTTTTAATCACCTTTCCATTTGACAAGACAACTAATATCAAGTCTAGGGTTTATGTGCGTGAAAAGCTTGTATACGAAGATTATCGCCAAAGATTAGCGCATCTAGAGAATCGTTAATTATATAATTATTCATCGTTCATTTCATCATTTAAACCCATCATTCAAACTCATCAATCGCCGCAACTAGCCGCTTCATATCTTCCATGCTCGTCGCAGGAAAATTCGCGATGCGGAGTTGCTTTCCGCCTAGTTTGCCGTAGCCATCTCCGACGATAAGGCCTCGCTCTGCAAGGAATTTTCGTAAAGTCGCGCTTCGCTTGTGCTTCACGACGATGACCGTTTTTGACTGACAAGTAGGTCGCTTGACGTATGTTTTGAAGTCCGGGTTTTGGGCGAAATAGTCGTATAAAAATTGCGCCTTTTCTTCCGTCTCCTTGCGGATGACGTCTATCCCTTTTTTGTTCATGGCTTCCGCTACTTTTCCCAACAGAAATACGCCGAGCATATTAGGAGTTGCAGGCGTCTGATGCTTTTGGGCGTACTTGAGCATATTATTCAAGCTATGGTACGTACCGGTAGTACGGCCACTGGAACGAATTTGCTCCTCGCGCTCCAGCAGGCGCGGGCCTGCCAGCAGCACTCCCAGACCAGCCGGTAAGCCAAAGGCTTTTTGAACCGAAAAATACGCTGCATCCACCATGTTCCAATCGAGGTTGGCGTAAGGCGCAGAGCTCACCATATCGACTGTGATCAAAGCACGTGAATAACCACGAAAACGGTAGATGTCTTCTTCACGGAGCATGACACCAGTCGACGTTTCATTATGTGTAAAATGAATAAGTCCCGTGTTCTGAGGAAGCGTAACATTGGCAAAGTCAAAGCTCTTGCCCCAATTCACGATCGTCGCTTCACTCAAAATATGGAGGTCTCTGGAAAAACGATAGAAGCGCTCCGAGAAGGCTCCGTTTACAAAATGGTAGCTCAAGCCCAGCGAGCAATTTTGTAACAAACGCTCCCAGACCTCATTTGCCGACCCGAAAAAGAAAACATTCCAGTCTTCAGGCAGTGCAAAAAGTTTCCGCACTTCTGCTACGGCATGCTTATGTACATCGACATAGGTTTTGCTGCGATGTGATGCTGAGAGAAACTGTTGTTCCAGGGCTTCATTGATCCAAGTGTCAATGCCTGGGTACAAAGCTGCAGGTCCAGGGGTAAAAAAGGTGTCCATATTTGTAACAAAATATGTGAATTCAGGCGAAAAATGCTATTTTCGAACAAAATCTAATCGCCACCCTTTCATGTTGGAAATACGTCCCTATCGGCCCGAAGATGAAGATGCTGCTTTAGGCATTTTTAAAAGCTTACAATCAGACTTCTTTGCAGAGCAGGAAACGTCGACTTTTCGGCGCTGGCTCCACAAGTCGTATGACGCAGAGTATATGAAGTTTTATATTCTGGAAATCGATGGAAAAATCCAGGGCTGTGGTGGATTTGTAATTGATCCACAACGTCAGCAAGCTGTATTGGCCTGGGGTATGGTCCATAAGGAATACCAGAATTCAGGTCTTGGTACTGCACTCCTCGATTATCGCATTGCTAAAATCAAGGAGCATATGCCGGAAGGTAAAATCCTGACAATGGATACGACTCAGCTCACAGCTCCTTTCTTTGAGCGTATTGGATTTCAGACTACGCGTATTCGCAAAGACTACCATCGCGAAGGACTTGACCGCTATGAGATGGAGTTGGTGATTGCTTAGTGTAAAAACCACTTACTTCCATTATCTTGTAGGCTCGACGTTGTTTTATTCCAAGCAAAATTCTCGTGGAACGCATTCGCCAGCTATGGAACGTATTTTCCAGTTCTGAAAAGCGCTACCTGCGCTTGTATCTGGAGGCTTTCCACAAAGGAAATGAAAACACAGCTTTGCGGCTTGTCCAGTTGATCGATCGCAAACCTGACATTACGCAAGAAGAAGCCTCTCTAAAACTTTACGGCAAAGCACGCACCCAGGCATTCAGTATGTTAAAGGGGCGCTTACTGGATCGGATGCTCGATGTACTTTCGCTGAGCATCAATCTCCAGAATCATCCAATGGCGAAAGAAGACCCATTGGTGATTGCGAAAACGCATATTTTTAAAAATTTCCTGGCTTCCTTTCTCGTACGAAAACGCGGCCTTAGCGATCTTTCCGACGAACTCGCCCAAAAGGTGATCAACCAAAGTGAAGCCCTCGATTATCCAGAAGGCTTACTCCTGAGTATTCCTATTATCGCGAGTAGCCAAGCCACTCAGGGCAAGCCTGTTCGCGCACTTTGGGACACCATCGAATCCTCTACTCAGCAATATAAAAATGACCTTGTCGGACTAGGGCTTTTCGAAGAATACCGCGCCCGTTTTGCAGGACACTCAGGCAAGGAAGAAGAATGCCTCAATTTTTTGGACAGTGCCATCGAGGATATTCAGCAACGCCTGGAAGAGACCTATAGCAGCCGAGCGCACTACTATTTCCTCAATCTGTTGGTAGAGAAACATCTATTTGAAAATAACAGTGCTGCCCAGCGTGAAGTATTATTTGAAATGCTGGATCTGGTAGAAAGCCACGAAGGTCTTCGTCAGAAAAATCGCCAGTTGGCTGTCAGCGTTAAGCTTGTACTACTGGAACTCAATTCCGGAAATTTTGAAGAAGCCTACGAAATTGCCAATCGGGGGAAAAAGCTCCTTCCTTTTCATCATCGCAATGTAATTTGGCTGCATATCGCGAATATTTTTGCCTCCTTTTTCCTGAACAAACTTGAGGAAGCAGAAGCAGAATTCGAAGCGGTAGATGAGGACTTATTGGAACAAATCGGCGACAGTGATCAGGGGATTTATGCTTTTCTGGGAGCGGTTGTAGCGTATGGAAAAGGAGATATTTTTGGAGCAAAAGCAAAATTACTCGACGCTGATCCCCTCTATCAGGATAAGCATGGATGGAATCTGGGGCTCCGCATATTTGACATCATGCTGCACATCGACATGCAGAAGCATGACCTCGCAGAAACCATGATCACAAACCTGCGTCGCCATATTCAGCGCTACGCGAATGCGGGCAGTCGCGAGACGCAGATTTATCGCTTCCTCAATATTCTGAGTCGGTCGGCATTCCACCTGGATGTGGCAGTAGAAGAGGGAGCCGACATTCTCCAGAAGCTTGCTGAAAGTGATTCATGGAGCGGATTTAGCCATGAGCCTATTCCTTTTCACCTTTGGGTGGATGCGCGCCAGCAAGGGCGAAAGCCTTATGAGGTGCTGATGGAAGCGCTTTCTATGCCAGGCCTTGAAAGACCTCGCAATAGTGATAAAAATTAAGAGCTAAAGCCACGAGAAAAAATTTAGAGGCTAAGGCTTATCAAGTTGTTTCTTGATGCTTTAGCGTAAATAACTTTCATCATTGTGAGATCATTTAAGGCCTCGCGCATCTTCACACCCCCGCAAAGTACCGCGTCAAATCATGGTCAGCGGGTAAATGCGCTTCTGCTGTTACCGAGTCTTTGGGCGCAATGCCATTTGCCACAAAAGCGCAAACTGCTTCAGTTACTTCTGAAGTGCCCAGGTGATGCCCTGCATGCTGAGGAGCAAGCAAGAGGCTATTTTTCCAAAAATGAAGGTAGTATTCAGCATTTTTGAAACCTGTAGTATCATCTTTAGGATCATGAATAATGAGGGCTCGAATGTGTTCCATACGGCCAGTCATGCGGCCTAAATCAAAATTACATATAGAGTCTCCGATGAGTTGCTCAGTGTAGCGCACATAGTCTTGGTACAAGCCTTCACGCATTCCCAGGCGAGACTGAAAATCGCGAAATACGCCTTCGGCATTTGAGAAGGAAGCCATAATTGCAAACCGTGAAGGATGCAGCGAAGGCGGCAGACTGTTGAGGGCCAGCACTGAAGCCGAACCTCCAAAGGAGTGCCCGATAATAGCCGCAGGTTTACCCAATTCGTGAATGATCCCTTTGATAATTTCCGCATTGGCGGGAAGGGTGAGCGTTCCTTTCGGAGCATGTCCGTGCCCGGGAGGATCATAGGCTACTACCCGATAACCCGCTTCGACAAGCGAAGGTACAAAGTGCCGCCAGCGACCAGCATTATATGCCCAGCCGTAGCTCAATAATATGTATGGCGCTGTAGGATCGCCCCAAGTATAACGTACCGTATCGCGGAATTTTACCATTGAGGCGGTATCCAGAAATGCCTGCTCTTTGGCTCGTACTCTTGCTTTTGGGGGATTGGTAAATAACGTAAGCGCGCGCTTTGCGGCGTTTTGTGGAGCTATAAATGAGAGTATGTTTAGCCCCAGTCCGATTAATTTGAGTAAAAAACGCATGGCTATTTTTTAAAAGGTGCTATTGTTTTAACAACGTAGTTTTCAAGGTGAGATTCGTCGCTGGTGAGTTTGTAAAAAACGACGGCACCTTCGAACTCGACGATCATACGGTAAGCACGTTCCTTCGCTTCGTCTTCAGGAAATACTTCTGCCAGCAAGCGACCAACCTCGAGTTCCCATTCTTTGAGAAAGGGCAACATCTGCTGGTTGAATGTTCCGCCTTGTCCAGTTTCCAGAATTGTGTTTGCGAAGAAGCATCCGCGTCCGTCGATTTTAGCCAAGCGGCTATGACGCCGCAGCAGCTTTTCGAGCCGCTGTTCGAAAGGAAGATCTTCATCTACAACCGACAAGACGTAGACGCGAAATTGCTCCATGGCATAATCAATGACAGCGGTCATGATCCCTTCCTTAGATTTGAAATGATGTAGCAAGCCTGCTTTTCCCAAGCCTGCGACTTCTGCTAAATCTTTAATAGAACTATTGTGGTAGCCTTTTCGATGAAAAAGCTCCCAGCAGCGATGAAGAATTTCTTGTTTACTAACCTTTGTTACTGGCATACTTACCGACCGTTTGGTCAGCAAAGGTATGGAAAGATTTTTTTAGTGCAAAAAACGAATGAATCCCTTTTGTAAATCACTGGCTTTCAATACGATAAGATTAAGTGTCAATCTTTCATTTTTGCATACACTCCTCTTATCCAATGATCAAGTGCACGACAAAAACGAAGGAATCTCTGCTCAGGCTGGGACGGAAACAATGACTCTTGCCCGGTAGTGTCGATATCTATATTGATCATGTATACCTGTTCCTGATCGCGCAATGTATAGCGCTGTGAACCAAGACCTGACATACCCGGGTGCGCATCAGAATAATCTTTTGAAAGATTGAGGGCTGGATGTGAGACAAGGGGAAAAAGGTCTTTTTGCAAAGCATCAGGGAGCTGACCCTCAAGATAAAAAGAGAAGGCTTCGTCTGTGTAAGAAACGGTTTGTTCAAACGATTTGACAAACATTTTGAACACATACTGCTCATCGACAATAAGCTCCATATGAAGCAGACTATTAGTAAATCCGTCGAAATGTTCAAAGAACAGAATTTCGCCACCGTTCAGGCTTTCCGGCTTATAGATTCGTTCGATTTTTTCACGCATAACAATTCATCTGATATGGAATGCAAGGTACTCAAGGATTCGCACCTTATATTTACTTGATGACTCCTCAAGCACTCATTATCCATACGCCTGAACAGGAATCACTGGCAAGACATATTGCGCAGCAATTGCCGGCCTGGCAGGCCAAGGCCATCGCGATTGATGCACCATTGCCGGCTACGGTTCCGACCTTGCTCATGCCATTGCTAAGTGAGCAATTACTTGCTGATTGGGAAGACAGTAAACTGGGAGAATGGGCGATGGAAAGCCTGGATGATAGCCGCGTGCGGCTTATTCCTATTTTGGGGAGCGAGTGCGAATGGGAAGACAGTATATTCTTTGGGCTGCCCCTGCTGCCGCAAGCGCGAGTACCGGTAGACAACCCACGTTTTTGGAACCAGGAAAAAGCACTTACCCAGCTCAAAGAAGACCTCAATCAACTACTCGCGCCACCAGCACCTATCAAAAAGGGAGGCTTCAAACGTGCGGCACTCAGATTTGCCTGGAAGAATATGCCAGGGCAATGGAAATGGATTGTTCGCATTGCAAGCGTGAGCTTTATTGCCTTTTTAATATGGCTTTTTTTATAAGTAAAGGTGAAAAAATATCCATAATTGGCTAATTTCGCGGTTCACAACAATCAATGAACGATTAACAATTAAATAATTAATCATTTATCATGAATCATTAACTCGTGACCAAATCAGTTAATCATTCAACAGCTAATGACTAATGATCTAATTATTAATTATCAAAATCAGCTAATAATCAAATCAGCTCATTAACATGAATACTTCTCTACGAAGCCATACTTGCGGAGAACTCCGCGCTGAACATATCGGACAAACCGTAACCCTCTGTGGTTGGGTACAAAAGAACCGTGACCTTGGAGCACTTTTGTTTTTTGACCTACGTGACCGTCACGGACTTACGCAGGTATCGATCGATTCGAACAGCCTTCCAGAGATGTATGAGCAGGCCCGCGCCTTCGGCCGCGAGTTTGTCCTCAGTGTTACCGGCACCGTCGTGGAGCGCGAAAGCAAAAACCCTGAAATGCCGACGGGCAATATCGAGGTTCGCCCTACCAGCATTGAGCTGGTCAACAAGTCAGAGGTTCCTCCATTTTTGATCGAAGACGAAACTGACGGAGGTGAGGAACTTCGCCTTACCTATCGCTATCTCGATATCCGCCGCCCAAAGGTGCGTGACGGTTTGATCCTGCGCTCCAAGATGATGCGCGCAGCGCGTCAATTCCTTGATGGTCAAGGCTTTCTAGAAGTGGAAACTCCTTTCCTTATCAAGTCAACTCCGGAAGGTGCGCGTGACTTTGTCGTACCAAGTCGCCTTCACCACGGCACTTTTTATGCATTGCCGCAGTCTCCCCAGATTTTGAAGCAGCTCTTGATGGTGGCTGGAATGGACCGCTACTATCAGATCGTAAAGTGCTTCCGCGATGAGGATTTTCGTGGTGACCGTCAGCCAGAATTTACGCAGATCGACTGCGAAATGAGCTTCGTCACACAAGACGATGTGCTCAATACATTTGAAGGCTTTACCAAGCATGTATTTAAAGAAGTGAAAGGCATCGAACTGCCTGACTTCAAGCGCATGCCTTACAAAGAAGCGATCGCGAAGTACGGAACCGATAAGCCTGACTTACGTTTTGGCTGCGAAATTCATGAGCTGAACGAGGCCATGAGCGGAACCGACTTTGGCGTATTCAATAGCATCATCGACGGTGATGGACTCCTCGCTGGTATTGTCGCGAAAGGCTGTGCTGGTTACACCCGCAAGCAGCTCGACGGCCTCACCAATATGGTCAGAGAGATGGGCGGTACGGGTCTTGTTTATTGTAAAATGAATGAGGACGGCAGCGTCAAATCATCTGTTGACAAATTTTATGATGCTGATCACTGGGCGAAAGTAGCTGCTCAAATGGGCGCCGAAGCAGGTGACCTTATCCTGATCGTCGCTGATAAGCTCAAAGGAAAAACCCGCAAGTATCTCGGTAATCTTCGTCTCCACCTCGGTAAAACTGAAGGCTGGATCGATACCGATATGTGGTCGGTGTTCTGGGTAGTCGATTTCCCACTATTTGAAGAAGATGAGGAAACAGGCGAGCTGACTTTTGCTCACCACCCATTCTGTATGCCGCGTGAAGGCGACCTTCAGTATCTCGATCGCGACCCTCAGCGCGTCGTAGCGCAGAGCTATGACCTTATCATGAATGGTAACGAAATCGTGTCTGGTTCTATTCGTATTCATAAGCCTGACGTGCAAGCCAAGATTTTTGACATCCTCGGATTAGACAAGGCTGCTCAGGAAGAGAAATTCGGCTTTATGCTGAAAGCCTTCGAATACGGCGCTCCTCCACACGGCGGCTGCGCCTTCGGCTTCGACCGTTGGGCGATGCTCCTCGCCGGCGAATCGTCGATTCGCGACGTGATCCCATTCCCAAAGACCTCAGGAGGTCGTGACCTTATGATGGACGCCCCAGGCGGTGTGCCGGAAGAGAATCTTGCGGAGCTGGGCGTGAAGTTGGCTGAGAAAGGGTGATGAACAATGGATAATGAGCAATTAGTCATTGGGGGAAATCTTGCTTATCATTAATGATTATCACGGTTGGTTTAATATATCGGTTGCTAACCTCTGTCAGCGCTTTAAGCATTATGGTAAAGCGCTGACAGAGGTCGCAGCAACCCCAATCGTGACAATGCTTATTTCCAAAGCTTAACATAAACCCATATTATGCTAATCATTTTTTGCGATAGCGTGATCGACAACAAGGTCGTCGACTCAGACTATGCTGAGGAAAAAGCTTGGGCAGAACAGGCTGGACATGAAACTGCCCTGATCAGCTATGAGGCGCTTGAAGAAGAGCGGATGCAAAAAGCGCTAAGGTTTATCAAGCCAAGTGATGAGACTCAGTCGGCGCTTTATCGCGGTTGGATGATGCGCCCGTCCATGTACAAATTGTTCTATGAGGGCCTTTTGTCTAAAAATATCAAGCTCATCAATGAACCGATTCAGTACCAGCATTGCCACTATTTGCCAGATTCGTATTCGCTGATCAAAGACATGACCTGCGAAACGGTTTGGATGCCCGTAACTGAAACTCCTGATTGGAAAAAGGTGCACGCACAGCTAGGCCCTTTTGGTACAGGTCCTGTTATCGTAAAAGACTACGTTAAGTCAGAAAAACACAACTGGGAAGAAGCCTGCTTTATTCCCAATGCGGCAGATAAAGAGGCTGTCGAATCGGTGGTGACTCGGTTTTTGGAATTGAGGGGAAGTAGCCTAAATGAAGGGCTTGTTTTTCGTCGTTTTGAGAAATTGACCTACCTCACACAACATAGCCAAAGCGCCATGCCCTTGACGAAAGAATTCAGGATGTTCTTTTTCAAAAACGCACTTATGGCCACTTTTTACTATTGGGAAGAAGGACATTACGGCGATACATATCCTGAGACCACCGCTTTTGAACAAATAGCTAAAAGCATCAACAGCAATTTTTTCACCATGGACATCGCCCAAAAAGAAGACGGCTCATGGATGGTCATGGAGCTTGGCGACGGCCAGGTAGCAGGCATTCCAACAGGCGGCGAGATGACGCTTTTTAGAGGGATGGTTGGTTAGACTACCCATCCATTCGCTCATTCAAAATTCATTCACCCATTCCCTCTAAAGCATCTCCAACCAATTCTGCACAATCGCTTCCCCGTGCTCCGAAAGGATAGACTCAGGGTGAAACTGTACGCCGTGAATAGGGAATCGCTCATGGGCGATTCCCATTATTTCGCCTTGTGCTGTTGAGGCTGTGATGCGTAAGCCTTCGGGTATTGTTGGAGGAGAAATCACCAGTGAGTGATAGCGCATAACGCGCATTGGACTAGGCAAGCCAGCAAAAACGGAGGTGCCGTCGTGGGTGATATCGGAGGTTTTGCCGTGCATGGGCCGCTCCGCGCGGACGACCGCGCCGCCCAGTAACTCTCCCAATAATTGGTGGCCCAGACACACACCGAAAATAGGTATGTCATGCATATGCGCCCGCACAAATGGCAGGCATACGCCACTGTCCTCAGGACGGCCAGGGCCAGGCGAAATGAGTACGCCTTTGGGCTTCATCTCTTCAATTTCCTTAACAGAAATAGCATCGTGTCGCTCGACGCGCACAGGCGCGAAGCGCCGCACAAGGTCTACCAGATTGTAGGTGAAGGAGTCGTAATTGTCGATGATGAGAATCATGGGAGAGGATTGATATGCATAACCCAGTTTCCAATCTGCAATCGGTTCCTATTAATTGGAGATTGCAGATGAGTGATATGAGATTTTTGAAATGGGAAGCTCATTTTTCTACAATTCAACCCGCACAATGCTCAATACTCTGCCTTGCTTTTTGTAATAAACAAGAAGCGCTTCTTTGTTATTCACCTGACGACACAAGCCTGGCACAAAGTCGGCACCTTGATTAAAATCGTCTATGATCGGCTCGCGAGCCGTGACCTGACCTTCGATCCCGATATTGTTAAAATAGATATTGCGACCAAGACTTCGGGGAGGATTGGCTTCGTAGAAAACAGAAATTCCATTTGCGCTGGCAGCACTGAAGTACGAACCGCGATTCGGGTCCTCAGTAAACTGACGCTTGTCTATAATGGCGTGCCACTCGATCCCTCCTTCGGGTGATATCGATGTCAAGATCACATCACCGTAATTATAGATCGTGCGATCCATCGTATTGAAGCGGTCCTGAAAAGACTGCCGCGTGATATAGAAGTTCTCTGCGACCAGGAGCATACCCCCGTCGGATCGCAAAATCATTCCTTCCTCCGGATCCATGATGCGGAAATTCCGCAGTTCCTTTCCTCGATTGATTTGTCCGTCAGAGAGATAATTTGACAAAAACGAATCTCCAAACGGTTCGCTAGACTCCGTAATGACAGCCCCACTGGAATCAATCTGTTGGATAAGAATTCCGGTGATACGATCTGTACTACGATTGGAATAAAAACCAGTCACGAAGATGTGTTCGTTGCGGTCAACTTTAAATACCAGGTCATTTACAAAGCGATCTCCCAACTCAATCGGATACTCTTTGATCGCCTGCGAATATGTGTCGTAGCGAAACATGAGATAGGAATAATCCTCAGGGTCTCGCACACGATTTACGTGATAGTGTTTTCCTAAAAAGTAAATATTTCCCTGATTACTCACGCGTACCCATGCAATGCGGAATCGGTTATCGGGAAAGCGAAGACTGATTTCACCATTACGGGTTTGTTCACCGCTTTCGTCAAAAACGAAATACAGAATTTTTTCACCTTCCTGCCTGTTTTCAAGATTTCGGTAACAAAGCAGCGTACGCTTATTGGAGGAAAGCACATACATGAGGTCAGTTCGGTAAGCTTTTTCATTAGGAGAAACAGCTAGCAACGTTTTATCATCGAGCTTTTCACCATCCAGATTAAAGCGATAGTAATACGTCTCTATTACTTTTGATTTAGGATTAAATTCTGAAACAAAGACCAGAATATTTCCTCCTATCACCGTCATGAAGTCGAGATTTTTACGACTATTTTGCTCCAAAACAGGGACTGTCCAGCTCTTGCCGAAGTCAGCATCATACTTGGTAAGCACAATATTTCGTGAAGAAAAAGTAGAGCCAGGCCCCAGCATCACCAACCCGTTATCGAGCGGTGAATGCACCATAAAATTGGGACGTGGGTCCTTTTTTCCTAATTCAAGACGGCCAGTAACAGTTTGACCGGAAACCTGACTTCCTATCAATAGAAGCGCTATTACTACAAGAGCATTCAGGGATTTTATCATTGAGTAACGTTACTTAGGTTTCAACATTTTTAATGCGCGGGATATACGTAGTGTCCCATACATCAGCAGAATCACACCAACGAGCATTGGGGCGTACTTTCCCATATTGGCGATTGGCTCAGGTGGATGAAAAAACATCCCTATTCCGAACCCGACAAAGATAAGGCCCATGATGAGGCTGAAGTAATTGTAGTTTTTTTTCATTTGTCTTTTTTTGGCAAACTAACAATTTCGACGAATATTGAACGGTTGCAGGCAAATATCTGTTTTAAATTGACGTTTAATCTTTGCCTGTGGTTTATTCGCAGACAACGAGGAAAAAGATACGAGACCTAACCAGGGATGTTCTATCACGTATGAATAGGCCTCCCAAATCAGCACGTGGGAAAACTAGCAAGCATATGATACCAACTACTCCTGCCCTCCGCTACGCACTTATTGCACTCATGATCGGCTTTGGTAACTGGGCGACTGCCCAAACCTTTGCCCGCACCTACGGAGGTGACCGAAATGAACACGCTATTTCAGCTGTACAAAGCAGAAACGGAGACTTCATTGTCACCGGTTTTACAGACTCTTATGGCGAAGGCAAAACCGATATTTGGGTGATGCGTACTGACCGCCGTGGCAATGAGCTATGGCGTGTATATATGGGTGATAAAAATAACGATTGGCCTAACGCCATGATCGAAACCCGTGATGGGCATATCGTAATCGCCGGTCATCAAGAGAAAAAAACAGGCACTGATGACAAGCCAAAATACGTCAATGATGCCTGGGTATTCAAACTGGATCGTAATGGTGAAATGGTTTGGAGCGAAACCTTCGGTGGGCGCAAAAACGACGAAGCAAACGCACTTGTTGAACTCGCTGATGGAAGCCTTGGCATCACAGGCTATAGCGGCACTTTTAGTAGAGGACAAAACGACATCTGGGTACTCCGTCTCACACGCGATGGTGATAAAATGTGGGCAAAAAACTTTGGTGGAAAAAAGACCGAAGAAGGTCACGGAATTACTCAAGCACCGGATGGCGACATGATTATTACGGGTTATACAACCTCTTTTGGTAATGGTGGCGCGGACATCCTGGTCATGAAAGTCGATCTCGATGGTTCAAAAGTTTGGTTGCGAAACTATGGCGGCTCTGGTAATGATGCCGGAGAAGCAATTACTGTCACGGCTTCGGGTGAATTACTTGTAGCCGGCTGGACTGGCTCGGATGGTGCAGGTGGTCTCGATGGCACTGTGCTCAAACTTGACACAGACGGCGTCTACCAATGGCAGCGCTACTATGGTCAGGATCGCAAAGATGTATTCTACAGCATAACTCCTCTTCGCGACGGATTTGCTGTTTCGGGTTATGCTTCTGATCCTATTCATGGTACCAAATCCCTCTGGGCTGCACGTATGTCAGGAGATGGAGGAATGGTCTGGGAAAAACAATTCACTGGTGAGAATGACGACCTCGGTCACAGTATTTCTCAAACAGACGATGGTGGTTTTTTGATTGCGGGTGGTACCAAAAGCTTCGCCGTAGGGCAGAGCGATATGTGGCTAATCAAGTCTGATCCTTACGGCATCGCCGAAGGCGCCGGCCAGCCGTTTGACCAATCAATCGTACTTAGCCAGCCTCCAGCAGACGCCAAGCAAAACGGAGAACCAAGCTCAGGCATCAAGCCTAATCTATATGTATTGGCTATAGGCATCTCAGAATATCAAGATCCGGCTGTCAACCTGACCTATGCACACATTGATGCAGAATCGCTCACGTCCAAGTTCCAGGAAATGGAAGGCGTGATGTTCAATCAGGTGCATGTACGCAAAGTTCTCAATCGCGAGGCTACCCTCGTCAATATCAAAACGGCTATCAACTGGTTGGAGCGAGAAGCTACTCAGCACGATGTGATCGTCATGTTCGTTTCCTCACACGGAGCACTTGATCACAAAGGCAATCTCTACATTTTGCCTACCGATTTTAACGCATACAATCTCTTCGCTACAGCACTCAATATCCGCGACCTGACCGAAGGCATTAATGGCGTTCCGTGTAAAAAGCTCGTCTTCTTGGATGCTTGCCATAGTGGCCAGTCTGGTTTTGACTTACTGGAGCTAGCCTCCACCAAGGCGGCTGACCTCGACAAGGTTGTGCAAGAACTCATCGATCAGGAACCTGGACTTACGGTAATGACATCTTCGTCGGGTCGTGAGTATTCTTACGAAACGGTTTCATGGGGGCACGGAGCCTTTACAAAGGCGATCCTCGAAGGACTGGATGGAAATGCCGACCTCGACGGCGACCGCGTAGTAAAGCTCAATGAGTTGGACTACTACGTCAGCGAGCGTGTCAAAAAATTGACGGGCGGACGTCAGCACCCCTTTACGCCGATTAACCTCTTCGGTAATATTCCGCTCTTTATTCTGGAATAATGACGGAAGAACTCCTCGCTGAAGCCAGAGCCATCGAAGCGCATGCGCGCTACAAGAAATTAAATCGAAAATTAATTATTGGAATAGTCGTGAGCACCGTGGTGTTTGCGCTTTCCAATATTTTTATGCCGATGGACATCATGTCTCCCGACATATGGGACCGTGTAGAGATGTCAATTGGTGGCGCATTTGGTTTTATCCTGTTGAGTGCTATTCTTGCCTTACTTATTGCTATCATTCCCATGAAGAAATGGGCTTATGGGAAGCGCTATTTGCGCACCTTTTTGATTACCGCTCTTCTTTTTATGTCTTTTTTCGGTATCAGTTATTTTTTCTTTGGCGTTATGTCTATTTATCGGTTAGGAGGTTTTTGATCAAAAACTACTTCTGATACGCTATCTTTACCTTCGAATTATCTTCCTTAACATTCGAAGCATATCCGTTCCCTTTTTGCCAATATCTCCCTCGCCGTACTCCTCAATGTGCTTATCAAGCCCATCTGGGTGGTGACGGAAATGGCCGTACACAATGCCGTAGGAAATGAGGCCTGGGGACTCTATGCAGCACTGCTTTCATTCGCATTTCTGTTCATCGTGCTTTCTGATCTAGGCATCAATCAGTACCTCACCAAAACGCTGGCGAGCGAGCCAGATCGCTTACAAGAATTATATCCGAGCCTCTTAGGATTGAAATTGGTCTTGCTGGCGCTTTATCCACTGATTATGGCAGGAGCCGGCTGGCTTATCGGCTATCGCGGGATGAGTCTTGTGTGGCTATCAGCCTTGAGTTTTATGTGGGGCCTCCACCAACTGGGCGCTTATTTCCGCGCCAATTTCCAGGCGCTTCAGCGTTTTCGGCTTGATAGCTTCGCCTCGATCTTGGATCGGGTGGTATTACTCGCGCTTGTGGGCGTGTTGTTCGCTACAGGTGTGAGCGTCGAAGGGTTTATAGGCATGCGCCTGCTAGGAGCAGGCATCACTGCCGGAATTTTATTTTGGGCGCTTCAGCGCATTTATGGCTGGATCGCTCCCAAGATGAACACTGCCGACTGGCAACGCCTCGCCAAACTAAGTTTGCCCTTTGCCCTCATCACCATCCTCAATTCTATCCATGACAAAATCGATCAAGTTATGCTAGAACGCATGATCGGCTCGACCGAGACAGGACTTTACGCTGCAGCTTATCGCATAATGGATATGTTCAACATGTACCTCTGGACGACCCAGGCGATTATTATGGCGCGTTTTGCCTTTCATATCAAATCTCCAGCAGAGCAAGGAAAAGTCATGCGCTTCGGTCAGGTGATCGTTGCCTGGCCGATGCTGTTTGTG
>JBGCFB010000159.1:0-5505 GCA_045106685.1 Bacteroidia bacterium
ATATTGGGAGGAGTAGAAATTGCTCATTCCAAAGGCCTTTTAGGCCACTCGGATGCCGATGTCTTGCTGCATGCCATCACCGATGCTTTGCTCGGTGCGGTGAATCTGCGAGACATCGGCTTTCATTTTCCTGATACCGATCCTCAGTACAAAGGTGCTGACAGCACCATTTTGCTGCGAGATGCTTATCGTTTGGTACAAGAAAAAGGCTACACACTCGGCAATATGGATTGTACCGTTATCGCCGAGAAGCCCAAGATCAATCCACATATTCCAGCCATGCAAGCATGCATCGCGGCACTACTGGAAGTCGATACTGATGTAATTTCCATCAAGGCCACGACTCACGAAAAAACCGACGCCACCGGAAGGGAAGAAAGCATGGTAGCCCAGGCGGTTGTTCTTGTCATGACTAATGAATAATTATTCATTAGTCCCCCACATCTTTCGGATCACTTCCTGCGCTGGCTTCGCCGTCGGCATAAACTCCTTGTCGTGCAGATTCGCTGCGGCGGGATTGGTGGCCCATTTCCACCAAAACTGACTCATAGGCTTAGGAAACTCAGCAATCGCTTCCAGCGTCGCAGCATAACAGCGTGCCTGATGTTCAGGATTAGAAGGCAAACCCCTGGGTTCTGCATGGGGTTGCTTCCAGGGCGTCGCCAGTGAAGGATAGCCTATTTCAGTAAACCAAATATCACGCTTCCAGGCTACCGCACGTTTGTCGATTTTCTTCAAGCGATCCAAAAACCGACCTTTCAATTGCTCCTTGGTCATGTCGTCAGCATTTCCCAATGGATAATAACAGTTGAGTCCTACGACATCAAGCGCATCGGCGAAGGCCATATTTTGAAATTCGTCACCCCAATTAGCAGCATAGGTAATGACGCCGGGATACAGCTTGCGAAATTGCTCTACAAGCTTGCGCCAGTCCTTCGGCCGCTGGGTCGTCGCCTTTGCAAACTCCACTCCGACGCAGAGTGCATCTGCATCATACATTGCTGCGAGCAAGGTATAATGCCGCATCCAACGATAGTAGTAATCGAAGAAAGCATCCCAGTCTGCTTCTGACTGCATTTCGACATCGCCCGGCCAGTGCCCTCGTCCAAGCCATACTTGAGGCTTGAGCATCGTAAACATCCTGTTTCGTCTGGCTTCATGAAGGCAAAATATCACGCCCTCGTCATGCTCAGCTCCTGGATGTTTTTTTACAAAAGGGATAAAAGATGGCTGATTAGGGTTGGGCATATAACTGTATGGGACAATTGCAGCGGCATTGGCACCAATACTGCAAAGCGTGTCGAGCGCGCACACGGCGCGATTTCCGCTGTATCCATCATTGATATTATACCCTTCGTGGGTAAAGTTAAATCCGCGCAATCCTTGCGGAATACTGGGCTTGGCGTGCCGAGTCAATGGCGGTAGTTTTTGCTCCATCCACTGTTGCCATTCTGTTTCCAGGGAGAGGATGCTTTGCGTGTTTTTATCTTGAAAAAGCCAATCTTTCCCTTTTTTCTCCAACACAAAATCAACAAAAACAGCAGCCATACAACTCATCACGAGATCCGACTCCTTTTTAAACAAATCGTCATCCAGTAATTCTGAAAGTGGCACGCCGTTTCCAGACCTAAATAGCTGCGCGGCCCAGTATTGATAGCCTTTTTCTCGCCAATGCTCAGTCAACGAAACCGCCAAACCGGTTCGCAGCATGAGTGGCAACTTGGCTTTCTCCATCTTGTTATGAAGCAGTAATTGCGCAACAGCTTCGTCTTCATGAGTGGCAAAAGCCTTGTGCCCAACCCGATGGATCGTGTTGGTCCCCAAGTCGACATGAGCGACGGAAGTATTGTGTGTGAGGAGTCCTTTTGCTTCTACTGTAGGATAGATAAAAAGCTTGATCTTCTTTTTTAAATCCCTTTCTTTTTCTAGCAAAAATCGCGTCTGCGTGAGGAGCTTTTTTGCTTTACTTACTTCATGGTGTAAGGAAGCTCCACCAATGGAGCGTAGATTAAAATACAGCGTAACGCTATCACGAACAGAGTCCAGTGGGATGATGGGCTCGTATGAAATGGGCAATTTTTCTTTTGTAAAATGCCCGCTAGAAGCCGAAGTATTAGCCTGCTTTGCACTTGAATGATGCATGCATCCAGTGATGCTCACCACGCCTGACATCAATAAAAATCCCACCCAAATAGCCGGAAAACACGTGCTCATTCGCTTCATAAATCTGTATCTAAACCTGAAAATACGGCTTTTTTCAATTTTCTTATGTCTCGATTGTGACGCAGAACCCTGATTTGCATCCAACTAACGTAAGGAAATTGCGATTTTCTAAAATATCCCAGCTCCGATTAGTTGGAAATATTGTGGTATTAAGGAAAAAGTGTAAATTCCCGATATTCAAAATATTACATTTTTCATATGAGTAAGAGAACTTTACTGGTACTTCTTTCATTACTCGCAATCATTCTCCTGATTTTATTTACAAGATGGTGGTCTTGTTGTATCCAGGAAGAGTGCGGGCAGAAAGAAAAACTCAATGAAGCTGCCGTCACCCCTCCGCCTCCTGTACAGCAGGACCCGCGGTTGGCATTTAACTGGACGGATGCAGCTGCCGTTACTGGCCCCGGCTTCGAGGCCTATCGCGATAGCCTTTTAGGGCTTGTTGCTGAAGGGAAAGTCCTTCGCATCGAAGGGAAATACTATCCTGGAGAAGCAGCACCTGAAGGATATGCCAACATGGGGCTCGCACGCGCAGCGAGTATTGCTGCCCTGTTTAAGCCTCCACTGAATGACGATCAGATCGAGTTGAGCTCCAAGCTCATCGAGCCTGCTCCGAATCCAGTTCCTGCTGGCCTATTTGCTAGTCAAATAATTTCGATTGGCGATGCAGAGCAAGCCGTGGCGCTAGAAGCTACCGAGGAGGAGGTGATTATCTACTTCCCGACCGGCTCCAAAGATCGAATTAAGGCTGCAGATGTTGAAGCTGCAATCGATCGTCTCGTTGAATCTCAAAAACGCACTGGCCGATCAGTAAGTGTCACAGGACATACTGATAGCCAATCAAGTGCCGAATTCAATTTGGGACTGAGCCAACGCCGTGCACGTGAAGTTCGCCAGATCCTTATCAATAAAGGAGTTGCCGCAGCTAAAGTAAGTGCTAGTGGACTGGGTGAAAACCAACCTAAAGCTTCTAATGATAATGAGGCTGGAAAGGCGCGTAACCGTAGAGTAGAAGTCAAGCTACTCCCATAATTTTCTCAATCATTGATCATAAAAAATTAATCATATGTTTCTTTTAGATTTTTTCGGTGTTTTTTGCGCTGGATGGCTCTGGCCTTTACTCTGGCTCTTAACGATGGCACTTTTAGGTGGCATTATTGGTTGGCTACTAAGAGGTGGCAACGATGACAAAGATCGCGTCGCAACCCTTGAAGCTGACAACAGCTCGCTACGTGCGAAATTGAGCGCAGGCGCTACTGCCGCCGCAGGTGCAGCCGCCGCTGGCGCTGCTGACCTTAAGGCCCGTATTTCTGGTCTCGAAGGTGACCTTTCTAGTTCAAATAGCCTCTCTGCTGACCTTAAAGGTCGTATCGCTGGCCTTGAAGGTGACCTTTCATCTTCAAACAGCCTTGTTGCTGATCTTAGAGGACGCATCGCCGGACTTGAAGCTGACCTTGCAGCATGTAATGAAAAGAGCGCAGGCTTTGTCGCTGCGATGGCTCCGGTAGCCTCTACCAAAGACGACCTTAAGAAGATCGAAGGTATAGGACCGAAGATCGAAGGGCTTTTGAATGATGATGGTATTCAGACATTTGCTAAGCTTGCTGAAACTCCAGTCTCTAGACTTAAAGGTGTTTTGACGGCTGCAGGCGATCGCTACAAAATGCACGACCCTGGCACATGGCCTAAGCAAGGCGAGCTTGCTCGCGACGGACGCTGGCACGAGCTTAACTACTGGCAAGATCTTCTTGATGGCGGAAAAGGACCTGAGTTTGACTCACTTGTTATCCCTCCTCCATCGACAGATGCTGCTGACGACCTCAAGAAAATTGAAGGAATCGGTCCTGCTATTGAAAAGCTACTTCACAAGGCAGGCATCAAAACCTTCGCTCAGCTTGCTGATACTGATGCGTCACGCATCCGCGAAGTATTGATTGCTGCTGGCGAGCGCTTCCGTATCCACGACCCTAAGACCTGGCCTGAGCAATCAGCAATGGCTCGCGACGGTCGCTGGAACGAACTCAAAGTCTGGCAAGATGAGCTGGATGGCGGTAAGTAATGGCCGATTAGCTGATGTGATGATTTGATCATTAGCTGATGGATAAATTTTTAAACTGCGAAGTAGCATCTGCTGCTTCGCAGTTTTGCTTTTTATAAACACAGGTTCTGATATTTAAATTCGACGTAGCTCCCTTCAGCCGATTTTATTTACACCTAGTAATGACTGGGTTTGGTAAATCCTCCCTGCAAATGCGATATTGTAAACATGAAATATCTCATTTTTCTATGTGCATGCCTCCTCGCCGCCTGCGGCGGTCCGCAGCAAGATGTCGCTACAGCAAAAGACTGCCATGCAGACTACCTCGATTTCTCCAATCGCGATGACCAGCATACAGGCGGTATCAAAATGATTCCCATCTCTACGCCCAAGGGCGAGTTCAAGGTCTGGACCAAGCGGGTTGGAAATAATCCGACCATCAAGGTACTGTTGCTACACGGAGGACCGGGCGGTACGCATGAGTTTTTCGAATGCTTCGACGGCTTTATGCCGCAAGCGGGCGTCGAATACATTTACTACGATCAACTAGGTTCATATTACAGCGATCAACCGAGCGATACCAGTCTGTGGACCATCGAACGATTTGTGGACGAGGTAGAGCAGGTGCGCCAGGCACTGAAGCTCGATAGCACCAACTTTTTCCTCTACGGACAATCATGGGGTGGCATCCTCGCCATGGAATATGCACTGGTGCATCAGCAGCATCTCAAAGGCTTGATTATTTCCAATATGATGTCAGACATTACGGCGTACACGCGCTATGCGCACGAAGTGCTCGGCCCGCAAATGGAGCCAGCCGTTTTTAAGGAAATCATGGCGATCGAAGAAAAGGCGGACTACGATAATCCGCGCTACCTGGAATTGCTCATGGAGCATCATTACACAGAACACATTCTTCGCCAGCCACTCGACGCCTGGCCTGAAGCCGTCAATCGTGCTTTCAAGCATTTCAATAGCGAAGTGTATATCCACATGCAAGGCTACAGCGAGTTTGGGATCACTCAAGGCGCCAGCCTTGAAGGCTGGGATATAAGCAAGCAGCTCCCAAAAATCAAAAAGCCGACATTGGTAATTGGCAGCAAATATGACTCCATGGACCCCAAACATATGGAATGGATGTCTACTCAATTTCCGTACGGGCGGTTTTTGCTCTGTCCCAATGGAAGCCACCTTTCGCAGTACGATGATCAGAAAGTTTACATTCCCGGTATTATCGATTTTGT
>JBGCFB010000016.1:0-20379 GCA_045106685.1 Bacteroidia bacterium
GGAGGCGGCCCTAAAAACGAGGTTCCTGTGACGATATCAGCCGATTTGGTGGTTGGTGAATAGCGCCTCCAGCGCTAGTTATCCAAATGCTTAAGCGCGTTCTTGATGTGGAATCTTGCGTCTGGGCTTAGGTGTCCTTCCAGGTTTACCGTCCAGTAATTCAGGTTATCGCGGATGGCTCCTTTCATGGAATAACTATACCAACCGCGATCTTGACATACGGCTTTTGCTTCTTCAGGCACGTCAACGCTGGCGTATTTATCGATCAGGTCAATCGCTTCCTGGTAGTGCTTATTCGCGAGATACGCCATAATAAGATCCGGGACCAGAATGTCTGAGATTCCATTTTGTTGCGCGATCTTTTCTTTTGCAAAAGTGATCACCTCGTAATATTTGAAATCATTGAATAATACATCAGTATAGCTAAGGTATGCCTTGGCAAGACCACTGTTGTTTGACGATTGGCCAGGAATCGATTTTTGTTCAAACAAGCCTATCGCTTGCTGATAGGAGCGCCTGTTTTGGTTCTTGTTTGACTTGTCCTGAAGCAGAAAGTTGCCTAGCTGATTTGCGAAGTCACCGTTTGAATTCTCCGCGAGTAGGGACTCCTGTGCGTCGACCATAAATGCCTGCATTCCAGGTGTGTTTTTAACTCCTTCATTTCTAAGGTCAAGCGACAAATGATGCATAGCCTTTAGGAAATTAAGCCTGATCGTTTTCGGCTTAGATGGAAGAGCTTCAAAAATCGCATCAGCCTTGCTTGACTTATTGGCCATCAAATACCCTGTAGCAGCGATATGATGAATAGGTAAACCCAAGGTATAGGTTTCCTTGTTTTCAGCATTCAATAATGGCTTCTGGGAGGTTAACCATTTTACTAGTTCGCGCTTGCGCTTCAGTTTGACAAGCTTAATAAAATACTGCTCATAAACCTTCTGCATATTTGTGATTTTAAGCAGAGAGGCTTGCTTGATCTTTTCGGTAAGCAAATATTGGTACAAATCCGCACTTGTCTTCAATAATGATCTGGCAGTACTATCTGCCTGAAAAGAAGCCTGAGAAGCAAGGAAATCGGCATATTCAAGAATCGATTTCGCGTTTTTGGTATTCCTGATATCACTCATATCCACCGCAAGCGAAAAACGATTCCGCTGTGCAGGGCTGAGTTGTGGTGCGATGCGTGTAAAGACATCCCGCAAGGATTTTGTGTGATAGACCCGTGCCATTCCTTCTCCATACCCAAGAGCAAATAGTTTTCCATCCTTAGAGAAAGAAGCTCCGAAAATAGGTGACTCAGGACGTGTGAGTACACGCTGTGGAAGCGCTACTTCATTCACGACATCCCATTTCCATAGAATAGCAGTTTTATCACTACTACCTGTGATGAACATCCCATTGGGAGCGAAGTCAGTTACATTAACATGGTTAGAGTGATCGGCAATGGATTGGATAAGACGTTTGTGTTTCCATTCCCATATTTTGATCAATTCATCGCCTTGGCCAGTAGTGATTAATGTTAAGCCATCAGGCGAAAAGTCCAGTGAAGAAATAGGAGCCTGGTGCGCCTGGAACTCTTGAATTTTGATTGCTTTTTTCTCGCCAGGAATTAATCGTGCAATTAATAACGTACCATCAAATGTACCTGCTGCAAGGAATTGACCACCAGGACTTACCTTCAAGGCATATACATTTGTTTTGAGCTTAAAGAGCAAATTATCATTCCCACTCTCAATATCGATGAACTTAATCATACCATTTGAAAGCCCTGTAATAATGCTATTCTCGTCTTCTGTAAAGGCGAGGCTATGAATCTTCGCCTTCCTTTCTGGTAAGTCTTCTGTTATGTGTGCACCTGTGAGTCCGTCTCTGATATAGACACTGCCTTCATCACTGCCACTTGCAAAATACTTTCCTTTTGGACTAAATACTGCAGCATTAATATCATTTTCTTGAACAGGTTCCTTCATGCCATGAGCGTATTGTGTGATCAGATCACCTTCATTTACATCCCATAGTTTAACTTTTCCATCCCATCCCGCAGTCACAATTCGCTTTCCATCCGGCGAAAAATCTACTGCCTGAACGCGGTCTTTATGATCACCAACTTCGATTAAAAAGGATTGATAGACTGCGCGCACTCTTGCCTCATTGCGGCCTCCAAGAACGACAAAATCACCGTCAGGGCTGAAGTTCGCCGACTTGATGTCTTTGTTTCCTCGCTCTTCATCAAAAGAGTCCATTTTCTTGCCAGCTCTTGTCCAAACCAAGCCTTCATTTTTGCTGGTCCAGGTGAGCATGCGAGAATCATCTGCCGTGAATGCAACTGCCACAACTGAATCCTTGCCAGTATTCAATGTAAGCTTGGTGCCAGTTGTTAAATTAAGCTTGACAGCTTTCTCTCTGCGACTACCGGAAAGGAGAAGCTGCTCATCATGTGAAAAAGCGAGAGAGAATATTTCAGAACGGTGCGCAAGATATTTCCTTTGGTAATTAGTAGCACCTAATGCGTTTTTATCGATTACTTTAATCGAACCTGTTTTATCCGCGATTGCGAGTTTCGAACCTGAATCACTATACCGTGCTGTGGTAAAGTCAGCACCTTCTTTATTAAATACTTGAATGGCGGTATTACTACCTGAAACCTTGTTTGTTCCAGAATCTACTTTGGCCAGTGTATATACCCGAGCGAATTCATTTTCCAGAGCCAGAAAGCGACCGTCTGAACCTGGGCTAAGCGCTATATGTTTGATCTTGGCTTTGCCCAATGAAGAATTTCCTAAGTCATCTCCAGGCGAAAATTCCATGATTTCTTCACCTGTTTCCAAATCCCATTGTACAATATCGCCTTCTTCATCGCCCGTAACCAAGTACTTACTGTCAGGCGTTACAGATGCAGCGCTAAAAGGGTGTCCATTTGTTTTGAGTTTGAACAAAGGAGCCCCATTTATATCCCAAACTCCGATTCCATTTTGATCATTTAATGTAATCAAGCGCTTTCCGTCAGGCGAAAGTGCCACGGCATCAATGCTGTTTTCATCCTTGAGTGTTTGACGATACAGTGTATTTCTTCCAAAAATTTGCTCTGCGATTACCAGCGCATTTGTGTTGGTATTACTGAAGTCGAGACTGGCCAGTGCTAACCCGAGTGCGAGTTGAGGATCTTTTTCCTCCTCACGCACTGCGTTTACGACCATCGCATAGGAATTCTTATTTCGTATAGAAAGCTGCTGGGCATATTTAAGGAGATTGTAATTTCGTTCAGCGCGTTCTTTTTCTTCTAAAATACGTTTAGTCTTTTCCTCTGCATCCTCGAGAAGAATTCCATTATCCCTGAGCAGTTCCTCATTATGCTGAAGAACTCTGGCAATTGAGTCCTTTGCCGCTTCTGCAGCTTTTTGGGCTTCTTCTACCTCTGTTTTCGCTTCTGCGATTTGGTTTCGATTTGATGTGATGAATGCACTATAGAAAACCAGGCCAATGATGCAAGAAAGTGCCAGAAATGCGGCGATGGCGATACGCCTTCTACGCCGAGCGGTACGTGCAGCCTCAGCTTCCTTGCGCGCCTCTTCGGCTTTCTGTCTGGCTAGTCGCTCCTCTGCTTCAACGCGCTTATCACGTGACCGCAGAATGGGCTTCACCAGAGAGTCGTGACTAATTTCGTAATAGCGTCCACCACTACTATGAAGCTCTGAGCGAATAATGTGAGTGTCTACCAGCTCATTGAGCAGGTCTACAGAAATGCCATATTGGGACACAATCTGCCCCTCATATAAGCTTATTCGGCGTTTGTCTTCCTGGAAAATAAGCCCGTCTTCGATCAATAAGCGCGCTGCTCGGCGATCCTCGCGGCTCGGTAAGTCGCGAATATGAAGATCATAATAATCCTGATAAACACTTTCCAGTTCACCCAGATCGTCTGGACAAACAGTGTTTAGACCTTTTTTAATAATAAGCCTTTCTTCAACATATTGGCAGAGAATCTGGAGCTGAAATGATTCAATCGGCCTCGTACCCGCCTGGGTGAGGTAATTGACCATTTTATCCAAGGTTTCCTGGTCGTATGCAAAAGTAGAGGATACAAATGTTCCTTCTTTTAAGGCTGGCTGCTCGATGGCGTCACGTGCTTGTCCCGTATTCAGTGGAAGAAGTTCATAACAGTTGAGCAATATATTCGGAATCGAGTCGGTGAGTTTGTTTAGCAAACTCATTTTGTCGGATCGGATCGCCATGACGATATGCAGGTCGATCTTTTTATCCATCCAAGCCCAATCTTCTTCCGAAATCAGGTTTTCATTTTCTGCTACTTTCCGGCGCAGATTGCGCTTAAAGCGCCGAGGCATCTGCCCGTTCAGCAACTTAGAGAGCGTAGCTGCAAATGCGCGATAATCCTCCTCATGATAGGTGAACAGTTCTTCAAACTGGTCCAGCACGATAAGAATACTCCGCTTGTCTTTATGTTCGTATTGAATTCCTTTCAGGTGCTGCCAAAGTGAAATATCTTCACTTTCAATTGTTTTGAGGTAATTGGCTTCTGGAGCTTCTTTGACGATAGCCTGCGCCAGTACATCGAGCGGCATCAGGATACTTTCTTCTGTAAAGCTTCCGAATCGTACAGGAATATGATGATAGCCTTCTTTTTCCAGTTTTGGAATCACACCTGCATTTAGCAGCGAGGATTTTCCGAGACCGGATTTACCATACAGGACACTCAGCGATTCCGCATTGATAAACCGAGATAGTTTTTTGATGTCCTCATCCCTTCCGAAAAACAGATGTGTGTAATCGGGGGTAAAGGGGCGGGAGCCCGGATATCGCTTTTGTCCTGGCATACCTAGTCTATTTCTTCGGTTATTTCCAAAATAGCTACCCTGAGCTTATTCATCTTAAGGTCTTCGTCCTCACTTTTGAGAACCCCCTTACTTACTTGCCGCTTCACACTACGGAAGTTGCCAGATAGTACAAGCACATCTTGAAGTAAATCTGTAGCAGAAACTTCTTCCAGATGCTCTTCCAGTATATCAAGTGCTTCTTCCAGGTCATCTACTTTGACCAGATCCTGCACTTGCTTCTTGACGCTAAAGGTGTTGGATTCGCCTACTTCACGTAATTGCCCTAGTTCCTTAAAGCGTTTATGAACTTCATCGACTAGCTTTTCTGGTGCTGCCTCGATAAACTGCATGCCGAACTTGTCGATATAAAAAGAGCGCATCTTTTTATCGGTAAGCTCAGCTTGTTCCGGTACGATAGGCATAGACTCCGCATGCAATTCAAACAAGCGAAGCAGTAGCTTCATGTACCATTTATTAAAATCGAATCCCAAAAAAAGGAAAATTCGACCTGATCGAATCGTATTTTTTAACTCACGTGGTAGTCGCTGATTTTGACCTAAAACCGAGAATAGAAAATCGAAGAGATCATCATATGTGATCACAAGACTGTCTTCCTCGTCGATACACCCAAAGAAATTATAGACAAGTGGCACTTCTGTCGAGGGGCGATCGAGGTCCGGACTGTTACGTTTTTTATTAAAAAGCTCGTAATTCCTGGTAATCCCCTGATTGTCAAAAGCGTCTTTGAGCTGATGATCAGGAGTTGCATTGATATATGCGTGCCCTGGAATTTGGGCGAGTTTTAAATGAAGGTCTGAAGGTTGGGCAAATTGGGCGTAGTACTTTTTTAAATCTGTGTAGAAAAAAGTCTTGGCTGCTTTATCCTTGAAAATAATAAAATCGTCCAAATCAGGCTCTACGCCTAGTTTTGCGACATCCTGCAAATATTTTACAAGCCCACTATGTAATAGTTTACCCTCTGAGCTGAGACCTATACCTGGGCCAAGACAAATAATGCAATGATTATTTTGAATGTTATCGACTATTACATCAATAAATTTGGACATAGAAGAGACAAGTAGGTCTGAATTGAGAGGTAGTGATCCTTAAAAGTAGAGGGTTAAAGATAAGGAAAATTTAGTTCATTTTGTCAAAACCCTTAGCACTAAAACTACAGATATGCACGGCCTGGTTATCGAAATGTCCATTGTAGAAAAAGTTGATATGAAATCCTTTATGATTTCCATAGGCTCTGATATATTGATCCAACGGTACTCTATTCGTATAATCGAAGCGATCTAGCATTTGGAGAATATACATTCCGAAGTCATAGCCTTGTACATGATCCGCATTGGGCTTTCGTTTAAAGTCAGTTTTAAATCGTTTTGCAAAGGCCTTATAAATAGGATCATCTTCATTAACAAAGTAACCACTGGAGAACATAAGACGATACCGCACCATAAGGCCACGGTCGATGGACTCAAAGTATTGCCAGTTAGGTGAACCCATGATGTAAGTCTTCATGCGGCGGTAGTTCATCTCACTTAGGATAAGGCCACACATCTCTTCAGATGGAAGTGGAATGTAATGACCGTCTGGCTTTTCTGTTTTGGCGCGTGTAGTGATATAGCGAAGGATTTGACCTCGCGCTTTTGAAAAATTGCTATCCACCCGTACCCATGTAACCTCGCCACCTAGTTGAGCAAATTGTGCAGCATAAGCATTTGCAATACGCTCTGTAATCGCTCGCCCATCCGACCAGACCACAACTTTGTTAAGTTTAAGTTGCTGACGAGCGTACGCTGCCATCTTTTGCCCGTGGGTTTCCACTGAAGGATGACCCAATAAAAGCAGTGGCTTCTCCGCCTGATTGAGCGTAGGACTAAGCGGCGACATTTGTGGGATGCCGCGCTCATGGCACCATTTGGATATAATCTCTGATGGCTGATTGAAAATATCGCCCAGCACCATATCAGGATACAATTCTTCAAGCGCCTGAAGCTGACGGTCCACAAGATTGGGATCACGCTTGGTATCGAACACTTTGAGATAGATGCGTTTTCTGGCCCTTCTTTGGAAATCACTGAGCGCAATTCGAAAGCCTTCATAGAAATCCCGGCCTATCGCACCTTTCGGATTTGGTTTGGCATTTTTGTTAGCAGGCAAATACATGGGGAGCATGAGAGCCAGCTTGATCGCGTTGGGTTCATAGTAATGGGTTTTACTCCTTGGCCCCATCAATTTGTTAATGAAATCAGTCGTAGGAATGCCGCGCCTGCGCAGGTCAGCGATGATGCGATCGGCAGAATAGCGTACTCCCTGATCCATATAGCGATAGCACAAGGCCTCTGCGATAAGCGGAGTCTGGCCTGGTTTTGAGCTTGTATAGACATACTCCAGCACCTTCATATCAAGCTCATAAAAGGTCTTTTGGCGAATAGCGCTTAATGCATTCGTGCGCAAGTCAATAGGTGTAACCGGGTTTTCAAACAGGAAAAACAAGTCATTAAGTCCGGCGACTTTATTCTGCAGATTGACCAGGCTGAGGTTAGAAAGTCCACGATGATAAATTGCCTCGCTTACATATGCTGTATTTGGATAATTTTGAATCATGTAATCAAACCAGGCAATCGCATTCAGATGGTCTGCGCCATAATGCGATGCCAGTCCGGCAAAGTATGAAGCCTGATCCGTACGGTTGTGTACAGGACGTTTTGCCGCCGCTGCAAAGTCTTCCAACGCTCGTTGGTAATCTCTGCTCTCCAGTGCCGTTTTTCCCTGTCTGATAAGCTCCAATGCTTGAGGATCAGTATATGACTGGGCTACTGCCGAAAGGCATAAGAGGCAGAATAAAAGACTTGCTAGGGTGGATTTCATGTGTGTAAGTAAAGAAGAGAAAAGAAACAAAGCCAGCACGAAGCTATTTTTTGATGAATCAAGGAAAAAAACCGAAATATAGCGAGCTATATAAGGATTTTTTTGACGCAGAGTCAGTGGAAAATAGCGAGTGCTGGAGAAGGTTATTTTTGATTCTTTACTAATTATGGGATAGAAAAACTACATTCGCCAAATGTACTTTCAAGATCATATGCCCGGCAACATTTGCTTTGGTTGTGGGCGCGAAAACCACGAAGGCCTTCAGATCAGCTCCCGCTGGCAGGAAGGGGAGGAGAAGCATATTGCTGTTTGTGAATGGATGCCCGAAAAGCGGTACCAGGGATGGCCTAATATTCTCAATGGAGGCATCATCGCCACGCTCATCGATTGTCATACGATGGGAACGGCGATGGCGGAGGCCTATCGGGCCGAAGGGCGCTCACTCGATAGTGATCCGATCTATCGCTATGCCACAGGTACGCTGAATGTGCGCTATCTCAAGCCGACTCCTTCGGATGGACCGGTGATTATCAAGGCTTGGGTGACTGAGCAAAAAGGTCGAAAGACCACGCTCATAAGCGAATGCTGGGCTTGCGGCGAAAAAACCGCCGTGGCGGAGGTCGTTGCCTTGCGGGTGGTTGATACCAGTTCTGGTGAGAAGTCTGTTTTTCAGGAGGGAGTGTGAGGGATTGCTCACTGATTTTTAGGATTGTTATGATTGATCATGATAATCTGTGCTATCCGTGTCCCATGAATAGATAATAGAAGAACAAGACCGGCACTACAATAAGTCCGAAAATAATCATCCGCTTACCGTGGTCACGCGCTGACTTGTTGTGGGTGTACACCTTGCGCCCATCTGGAATTACCTTGGTGCTTTTCCATAAGTCCCAGCCGATGATAAGTCCTCCAATTCCACCAAGCACAGAAAGAATATACCCTCGATAAATACGCATATCTGAAACGGCTTCCGTGCGCGCCATGTCGTCAAATCGGGCTTTTTTATCTGCCTCTATTTGTTCATAATCAATATGTAAACCGCGATCTTCCAGGAGTTTTTTTGCAAACACGACATCAAAATCACTCCACTCAAGATCATTCTGAACGATGTCACGAAGTTCGTCATCTGTGAAGCCGTAGAGATAATAGTCCTCCGGAATCTTATCGATAAGCTCTGCTGCTTCCGCCTGCATCAGAATATGCACACGGTCAAAATCATCAGGGTTGATTTTGACCTGAAACTCCTGCGTAGATTCCCCGCCTCCAAAAGCACTATCAAGCCATTGGCTTTGATCCTCGATCTCATGCGGTATTTCAAGCTGAACCAATCTTTTTGAAAAATCGATGGCATCTTCTTTATTCTGAAATTTGCGAAAAACGACGAACTCTTCCATAGGTCAAGTATACCCAAAATCGCTATCTTCGCGAAAAAATCCGCGATGCCAAACGCTATACTCGAAGATATTCCCCAAGAAACAAGACAAGCCATTTCCCTGGACACGATTCTGAAAGCCTACCGACTCATGCGGACGGCGGAGGCGATGTCTGTGATCTATGAGGAAAACCGCGAGGCCTCGAATAAATATGTCCACGCTACTTCACGCGGCCATGAGGCCATCCAGCTGGCCCTTGGACTTCAGCTTGAGGCGCAGGACTTCGTCGCACCATATTACCGCGATGATAGCATCTTGTTGGGAATTGGAATGGAGCCGCATGAGATTATGCTTCAGCTACTTGCCAAACGCGATGACCCGTTTTCTGGCGGAAGAACCTACTATTGTCACCCGAGTCTTCGCCGTGACAACATGCCTAAAATTCCCCATCAATCATCCTCTACAGGCATGCAGGCCATACCGACTACAGGCGTAGCCCACGGCATAAAATACCTTGAAAGTCAGGGACTTGGCTCTACTGAAAGTGAGCTTCCGCCTATCGCAGTTTGTTCGATTGGTGACGGTGCTATGACAGAGGGAGAAGTTTCAGAAGCCATGCAAATGGCTGCTCTTCACCAACTACCGGTTTTGTATTTGGTGCAGGATAATGACTGGGGAATTTCCGCACAGGCACACGAGATGTACGCACAAAATGCAGTCGAATTTGCCAAAGGTTTTAAAGGCATCGAAACCCGCGATATCGACGGCACCGATTTCATCACATGTTATGATACCTTGCGTGAGGTAATGGATACCATGCGGATGGAACGTCGTCCGTTTTTGGTGAGAGCTACAGTTCCGTTACTCAATCACCACACTTCTGGTGTGCGTTCTGAATGGTACCGCGATGATATGGAAGCTCATCAAAAGCAAGATCCTATCGTTCGTTTTCACGATACCTTGTTGAGCTTTGGTTTGAAGGCTGATGTATTAGACGAAATAAGCAAAGAAGCCAAAGAGCTTGTGCAACGTGATTGGGAGCGTTCGCTGGAAGCGGAAGACCCTAAACCTGAAGATTTATTTGATCATATGTTTGCTCCATTGCCTGAGTGGGTGAAGGAGGAGCAAGGTGAGCGCAAACCTGAAGGTGCTCAGGAAGTAATGATGGTAGACGCAGCGCTCCATGCTGTTGATGTCGTATTGCGCGACCACCGTGAAGCCTTGCTTTATGGGCAGGATGTAGGAGGAGCGCTGGGCGGTGTTTTTCGTGAAGCAGCTTTACTTGCTGAGCGTTATGGCGAAAAGCGTGTTTTTAATACGCCGATTCAGGAGGGATATATCATAGGTTCTACCGTGGGAATGTCAGCCGTAGGCTGTAAGCCCATCGTGGAGATTCAGTTTGCTGATTATATCTGGCCAGGCGTCAATCAACTCTACGCTGAGGTGAGTCGCAGCTATTATTTGTCTAATGGAAAATGGCCTGTTCAGTCTGTTATTCGCGTGCCAATAGGTGCTTATGGCAGCGGCGGTCCGTTTCACTCCAGTTCAGTAGAATCCGCAATTTTGACTATCAAAGGAGTAAAAATTGTATATCCTTCCAATGCTGCTGACATGAAGGGATTAATGCGAGCTGCTTTTTATGATCCGAATCCGGTAGTGATGTTTGAGCATAAAGGTTTGTACTGGGGCAAAGTTCCTGGTTCAAATGCATCACGTACGCTTGAGCCAAGCGACGATTATCTCGTACCACTCGGTAAGGCTAATATCTTCCAGGCTGCAAGCGATGAAGCTATTGAAAACGGCGAAAGCTGCGTGGTCATTACCTACGGTATGGGAGTTCACTGGGCACTCAATGCTTCAAAGCAGTTTCAGGGGCAAGTCGAAATTCTTGACCTTCGCACATTAGAGCCGCTAGACTGGGATGCGATTGTAACGTCTGTCAAACGTCATGGAAAAATTTTGGTATTGACTGAAGAGTGTTTGCAGAATTCCTTTGCAGAATCACTTGCTGGTCGCATTTCGTTTGAATGTTTTACTGATCTTGATGCGCCTGTGCATATGCTTGGGGCAGCGAATACACCCGCTATTCCGTTGAACAGTACATTGGAACACACGATGCTTCCTAATGCTGATAAAGTAGCTGAAAAGCTGGATACCTTGCTTGGGTATTAATACTAAAGCAGCTAAAAGTTCATTTACAATTAATAATGAACAATAAAATATTTGCCAAGATATCTGTACTAATGACTAATAGGGATTATCACGTTTGGTTTCTTATGGTAGGAGCGTTTTGCAAAACGCCCCTACGAAACGTGATAATCTATAATGATCTAATTATTCATTGTCAATCGTTAATTAAAGAAACCTTCTAATGAAATTCCGCTTTCTTCGTGCGTTGCTCCCTGTGAGCTTAGTCCTGTTTTTTGCAAGTATCTCCTGTGATCGTCCTACCGATTTCATTGAAGAAGGAGTACTTGAATTTTCTACAGATACGCTCAAATTTGATTCAATTTTTACCACCTTTCAGGCTCCCACAGGTCGCTTGATGGTATACAATACCACTGGTGAGAATATGCTGATCAGCAAAATTTGGTTGGCAGCTGGTGCAAATTCTGAGTTCAAAATGATCGTCGATGGCCTGGAAGGTGATAATACAAACTTCGCCGAAATGGAACTCGCCAAGGATGATTCTATGCTGGTACTCGTTACCTTCAAATCATTGGAACGCGACGCCTTTATTGAGGAGTTTGTCAACTTTGAGGTTGGAGGAGAGATGCAGCGGGTTTTGGTTCGTGCCAAAGTGCTGGATGCATATTTATGGCGAACTACTGGTCGCGACGATGAAGGCAACCTTGTGTTGACGCAAGCGATTACGCGTGATACGACATTTGCCACAGACAAATACACCGTGATTGATGGGCCGTTGTTTATTACTGAAGGTGCTACGCTAACCCTTGCGCCAGGAACCCGGATTGCTTTCACGCCATTCCGGCTTGATCCTGTCGCTGGCGGTAATCCGCTCAATAGCTCCAGTACCTTTGAATTTCGCCTGTTCTCTATGATTTTTGTAGATGATGGAAGCTTGCAAATTCAGGGCACAGCTAGTAATCCTGTCCAACTTCAGGGCGTCCGTTTTGATACAACAACCCTCGCTGACTATAACGAACTTCCAGGCCAGTGGCGTGGGATTCAATTTTCTAAAAACAGCTTTAATAACCGCATCGAGCATTGTGTTATGAAAAATGGCCTGTTGGGAATTCGCGTGGACTCTGTTTCCTATCGGCCTGAACCAATCTTAACCATGAAGCATGTCGAAATCCGCAATATGGCGGCCTTTGGCTTGCAGTGCCTTGGCTTCAATGGTTCAGCTCCCGATGATCTTGGAACTGCGCCACAGGTGGTCGCCGAAAACTGCCAGATTTATAATTGTAAGGAGCGTACAGTCAGTATCTCCGGTGGAGGATGGCAAGAGTTTTATAACTGCACCTTCGCTTCCTATAATTTTTCACGTAGAAATCCTTCCTTCTCCCTCGCCAATTATCTCACACTCGATGGGCAGGTGATCGAAGAAGAGTATGCGCAAAAATCCATCATGGCGAATTGTGTCATCTATGGCACCGAGAGTGAAGAGTTGTTGGTTGAGAATTTTGACTTCTACAATCGTAGCCATGAGGTGCGATTTGACCATTGCTTGGTGCGTACGAGTACCGATCCTGATCGTGAGTATGACTACGAGCCATACTTTTTCAACACCCTCCAAAACGATGATCCAGAGTTTCACAATACAAGAGAATTCGATCATCGCCCTGAGGAAAATTCGCCCATGATCGATGCTGGTCTTGATCTATCCAGCCGCTATATGGTTGACTTTAGAGATGACGCCACATTCTCTCGCCAGGTACCTTTTGATATTGGCGCTTTTGAGTACTATGAGATTGAGTGATTAGCTGATTTACTAACAGCTTGCAGCTCTGCTGCAGTTGCGCTGGAGGCGCAAACTGTTAGTAACTCAGCCCAGCCCAATCTTCTGCATATGCTCCATGACTTGTCCACGTTTGCGATGTGACACAGGAACCTCAGTACCATTTTTGAGTTGAAGAAAGCCACCGTCTGTTTTGATAAATGTGCGCACAAAGGCGAAGTTCACCAGATTGGATTGGTGGGTGCGGAGAAAGCCCACATTCCGAAGCATCTGATCGAAGTCCTTAAGGGTTTTTGTTGCTAATAAATCACGACCATCAGCCAAATGAATAATCGTATAATTGGCACTGGCTTCGCACCACATAATATCAGAAATCGCCTCCATATGCATTTTGTCAAGGGTGTTGACGACGATATGGCCCCCTTGGCTATTTTTTAGATTTTCTTTTAACGCCTTTACTCCGAGTTCAGATTGAGGTGCTTCGGCAGCTTTTGCAACCGCTGCAACGAGTTCATCTGTATTGAGCGGCTTAAGCAAATAATCGATCGCTGATAAACGCAAGGCCCTGATCGCATGCTGGTCGGATGCCGTTGTGAATATGATTCTGAATTCCACTTCACCCAAAATATCCAACAGATCAAATCCGCTTCCATCTGGCATTTGCACATCTAGAAACACCAATTCAGGTTGAACCTGACGAATCAGTTTAGCACCCGCAACAACGCCGTCTGCCTCGCCTATAACCTCTACTTGCGGACAGTGTGCTTCCAGATCGGCTTTAAGAAGTTGACGAGCATTCGCTACGTCATCGATGATTACTGCGCGCATGGGGACTTAATTTTGAATGAATTAATGAGAGAATGATAGAATCCTGTTCTACATTTTAAAGAAACGACGCAATTGGCAGAACTCAAAACAAACTCCTTCTACCTATTATACTACAGATCGGACAAGCCTTAGGATCATGCCCTCGCGCTGGGCAGTATTCACGCCCGAAAAAGATAATTTGCAGGTGCAGCTTGTTCCATTTTGCTTCTGGAAAAAGCCGCTTTGCATCTTTTTCAGTTTGCTCTACATTTTTCCCATTGGTCAAGTTCCAGCGATACATCAAGCGATGGATGTGCGTGTCAACCGGGAATGCCGGAACGCCAAAAGCCTGACTCATCACAACCGAAGCTGTTTTATGACCAACTCCAGGGAGTTTTTCCAAGTCCTCAAAATTCTGTGGAACCTCGCCATTGTGCTCTTCGATAATGATGCGGGAAAGCTCTGATATTGCCTTTGACTTGCGCGGCGAAAGGCCGCATGGTCTGATGATCGCTCTTATATCATCCACCTCCTTGAGCATCATATCGCCAGGATTATCTGCCAGATCAAAAAGCGCTGGCGTGACCGTATTCACACGAGCATCGGTACACTGAGCCGAAAGTAACACCGCCACCAACAGCGTATAAGGGTCGCTATGGTCAAGCGGAATCGGCGTCTCAGGATAAAGCCGTTCCAGCGTTTCAATGACAAAATCGACTTTTTCCTTTTTTAACATAGTACTGCAATATAAAACATGACCACATGACTAATGACCAACTTCCTCAGCCACCCTTAATCCTTGATAAAACGCTTCTTCAAAAATAGAGATTCCGCTTAAGTCTGTGTGAGCAAAATGAATGTTTCCTACAGGTTCAGCTGCCTTGAGGCGAGCCTCGCTGGTAAGGAAACCTGGTTCCGGTCGTGTCATGCCGTGACCCCAAATCCATAGATCAAGACTCTGTATATCGTCCTGGATTTTGGGGTGCATGCTGGTAAGGTCTTTGAGTACAAAATGCTGCCAATCACTGTAAGAGGTTTCCGCTGCGCGACGACGTGCAGCGAGCAGGTCATCTTCACTCAGAACATGATACCAGGTGAGCATGCGTTCCTTACCAGGAAAAGCATCAAGAGCCTGATGATTTGCATGCACATATCCCAACGATTCACTTTCGTAGGAAACATTATCCCAAGACAAAGCTGCTCCTAATCCAGTGGGTGGCTTTTTTACAAAAATATTCGCAGTAACCCAGGGAACTACAGGCAAGCTCAAACTCGCTTTCCGATCTGGAATAAGACGTGCCGCTACATGTTGTGGGCCAGCGAAAATGGCCTTTTGGGCTTTGATAGAGACGGTTTGGTGCGTTTTGGTGTCAAAATATTCCAACTCGACACCAGCTTCAGTATTATTGATTTTATGTACCAAAGCATTGCATCGCAGCTGCTTGCCCAGTTGTTGGGCCATGCGATTGGTGAGCCAGGAGTTGCCTTCCGGCCAGGTAAGGACATCGCCCGAATCTGCATTCGCGCCACCGCCACGCCGCGAGCAAAAATAGTGCATACCAGCCCAGGCTGAAGTCTGTTGGATAGTACCTCCAAAATCATCTCTACAACTATAGTTCAGATACCACAGGAGAAAGGGCGAACTCCAGCCTTTTTTTGCAATGAGTCCTGCTAAGTTGATTTGGTCCCACTGTCGAAAACGCTGATCCTTGCTACTGCGATTGAGAGGGATTGCAAATGCCGGAAGGCCATCGCTTCCTACTGCGTATTTCAATTCCTGAACCCAATCTTTAAATGCCTCTATCTCCAGCATATCCTTTTTGGGAACACCATTGCGGGGCAGTAGCCCTGCTTGCCAGCGCCCTTGAATCAGCAATCTTTCCTGAGGAGCATGACATAGATAGCGTTCCTCAAAGTAAGGTTCACCCTTTTCATTTTTATCATAAATAACGTCGAATTCCTCAAGCAATGCACACAGCTCAGGCTGCTCCTTACCCGGAACAGGAAGGTAGTGTGCGCCCCAGGGAAATGAGATGCCATTTTTACTTCCACCACGAGCATTCCCGCCTGCGGTTTCTCCTAGTTCGAGTAATATAAAATTGTCTTTTCCGGTTTTGTTGAGTGCCCTTGCGGCACTTAAGCCGCTTACGCCACCACCAATAATGACTGTGTCAAATGATTCGGTTCTTGAAGGCTTTGGGAACTGGAAACCGTCTCTTATTTTGTGACCAATAGCGGCTTCCGCGCCGAGCATACTTCCCGAAATAAGCTGCCTACTGGGAGTGCAGGCATGTAGGCCAAGACCCAGCCCAATACTTGCACCTGCTATTGTTTTGATAAAGTCTCTTCGTTGCTGCAAATCACTCATAACTGCGCCATTCTGCTTCAAAATATTGCACCAAGGCTTGTGTATTGAGACGATTGATATCGGTCTCTAATTCGGCCATATCGCCAGGGAAATGGAGACAGGCTTGCATACTGGAAGTGGTGATATACTGAAGATTTTCTGGATAGGAAAAAGGAAGCGGAGGAGGGGTAGATCCTGCAAGCAAAAATCCCCATTCTCCAAAAGACGGGACATACACATGATAGGGAACGACCTGAAATCCCGCTGATTCAAGCGTGTGTTTCACACACCAATAGGACTTGCGTGCTACCAATGGCGACGTGCTTTGGATCGTGATATTGGCTCCTGGTTTGAGGTGTTTGCGTAGCGCCGTGTAAAAGCGAAAGCTATACAGTTTGCCAAGCGAATAGTTGGACGGATCGGGAAAATCGATGATAACACCGTCAAATAGATCATCGGTACTGAGTATCCATTGGAATGCATCCTGATGAATAATCGTGATGCGAGGGTCGAGCAGTGCGCTATCGTTGAGCGTGACCAGCGCTTCATGGCTCTGGAAAAGGCGAGTCATCTCAGGGTCGAGATCGACGAGCGTAACTTTTTTAATAGAAGGATAACGCAGTATCTCGCGGACGGCGAGGCCGTCGCCTCCTCCAAGGACCAAAATATGCTCTGGAGCTTTTAGCGCTGCGATTTGGGGATGGACGAGCGCCTCATGATAGCGATATTCATCTTTCGAACTGAACTGCAGATTACCATTCAGGTAGAGCCTGAAATTCTCACGTTTTTGCGTGAGAATGATGCGTTGGTAGGGAGATTGTTTTGTGTAAACAATAGGCTGTGGGTACCCAGCTTGCTCGCTAATTGACTGGATTTTGTCTGCAAAAATAAACCCTACGATAAGCAGGCCGATGACCACAGCTGAGAGCACATAGAGACCTTGTGGCCTACGCAAGTCATGGCGAAATGCAATCACAGCTGCAAGGGCCACAAAGGCATTGAAGATGCCGAATAATAAGGCGGTGCGCATAAGTCCCAACTGCGGAGCAAGCACCAAAGGAAATAGGAGAGAAGCCAGCAGAGCTCCAATATAATCGAAGGTAAAGACCTGAGAGACAAGGTCTTTGAACTCAAAACGGTCTTTAAGCAGGCGCATGAGCAAAGGGATTTCCAGCCCTACGAGCATGCCTATAATTCCTACAAGACCATATAGTAAAATGCGAAAACCGCTGATCCACTCAAATAGCCCAAAGAGCATGACGGCGCTAAATCCACCCAGCAGCGCAATGAGTAATTCGACTTTGATAAAAACCGGAGCGAGATTGGATTTGAGATAACGCGACAAAAAACTTCCTACTCCCATCGCAAACAAGTATGTCCCGATGATGGTGGAAAATTGCGTAACGGAATCGCCAAGCAAATAACTCGCAAGCGTACTGGCGATTAGCTCATAGGCTAAACCACAGGTTGCAATAATAAATACAGAAAAAAGAAGTAGCCAGGCGACACCGCCTCGCGCGGGTTTATCCATGAGCCATTGCAATGATAAGCGAAATACCGATAGCTACAGCAGCAAGAATAATGGCCAGGGCAGTATTATGCTCGTCGATGATTTCTTTTCGAACGCTATATGGAGTTACTTTTTCAAAAATTAAAAGCGTAACCACAAAAACGAATATTCCCAGAAGCGAAAAAGCAAAAGCCTCGATAAGGGCCGAAAACATTACTGAAAGTTCCATATGAAAGGATTGAGGGATTGAAGGACGAAGGATTGAGGGGCGGTTTTTTGTAGAGACGCGATTTATCGCGTCTTGATTTTGGTTAGGAGACGTTATGAATCGCGTCTCTACTTATGTCTCACGATCACAACGCCGGGATGATAGACCCAGGTCTTAGAAGAAAATGATGTAAGCAGACGATATCCACGGGCGTGCATCCAGGTAAAGCTACCGAGCATGAGAGCGCCTATAATAAGGTATGCGAAAGCAAATTTTCCGAATGTAAATTTTCCTATTTTCATGATTCCCAGCGTGAAGATTCAAAGGATGATTGCCACATAAACAAAAGAATTACAGGGATACTGAGTAGTACAATAAACAAAATGTAATTACTCCAGATCGGCACATCGCGCGTAAGGTTGAGGGCGTAACTTATCTTTTGTTGGCTGTTTTTTAAAGGACTGTAGATCGTGTATTTGAGTAGGTATTTACCTGGCTCAACATTATTCATGACGCGCGATTTCTTCTTATCGCCTTCGCTCCAGCTTTCGCCACCAGAGACGCCATAGTAATATGAATTTCCAACTAGAAATCCGTACTCAAGCTCACCTTTCAATGCCGTAAGCGTGCCTTCTATTTCGACCCATTGATTAGAGACCGATGATGTAAGAGACACTTCAAGGTTGGAAGTTTTACCATTTATTAAGACAGTATCGCTCTTTACTTCCAGCTTTTCGATATTAGTTGAGTTATTTGTGGTAAATACTTTTTCCTTATTCGAAGTGCCCACAAACATGAACTGCATCACCGTAAGCGCGGCAGCGAGTACAACCCAGATCGGCAGAATCTGATTGAAAATCGGCTTCGCCGGATTCGGCTGATTGGCACCGATCCCAGTTTTATATCCAGTCTTGGCTTCTTTGCCAAAACCTTCCTTGATTTTGGAAGGCTTCATGTATGAGCCCATGGACCAGGATTCTTCCCTTCCACCAAATTCGCCCGAAAGCATAAACGGAGGATCGACATAGTCTACAGTATCGACCTCATCTCCGCGTTTTACATTCCAGTAAAATTCGCCTTCTACATAGACAACACGCGCTTTACCAGAGACAAAACGCTTGAAATGCTGCCCGTTAAAATTCATGTATGAATTATTACGTCCACGAATAGCAGGTTTAAGCGTGCTTTTGCTTAGCGTCCAGTGGCCGGAATCTTGAATCAAAAAGCGGAAGCCGTGAATCGGATTAAAGAGGAGATACTCCTCCCATTCATGATTGTATTTCGTGTTAAGGCGGACCATGAACCCAATGGTTTCCCATTCGATTCCGTCAAATTGGCCACGATGTCCCAAAGGAATTTTGGGTTTCCGTGCTTTTGCATCGTTCGCCTTTTGCAGAATTTTATAATTCGGATCATTAGGGTCGATCACCGTTCGGCAAAAGCCGCACACAGCGGTCAGGCTCTGACCAGGCGCACGCACTTCGACCTGCCCGCCACAGTTGGGGCAGGAAAAGGCTTTCACGCCTTTGCTGGTGTAAGGTTTAAAGTCGCTCCCAGCCATGGATTTCTTTCAGGTTGTCAAATGAGAATGATTCAAAAGGGAGATAATGCCCTACAAAGCCTTGCACTAAGCCAGGCTCATACAAAAATGAGACAAAGCTGTCATCCGTGGAAAAAGCATCGACGCTCGTCGCGCGAAAGTTCGGCTTAAATTCAAAAGGAAGCTCGCCATCGCTACCCGCGTAGGTCACTTCTTTGATATCCATAATGACAAAGGAGCCATGCTCTCCGACATCCACCGCCTTACCAATTTTGAGTCCAGTCTTGGGCGGAATATGTTTATCCTCAATGGCCTGACTCATCATGTAAAAGCCTTGCGCTTCGGCAAGCCAGGCTTCACTGCCATCGTCCATAAGGGCATACCATTCGTTCCAGGTTCCTTTGGGATATTTTACCTTGAGCCGCCCAAATAAGGTAAAGCCCTTTCCTTCATAGCGGCCTGTAGTGCCGATTTGAAAAGGCGACATATCCTGCATGAATTCTGATTGCTCGCCGACCTTGGTGAGGTCGCGATCATGCCTCACCAAATAGGATCGGCAGTTCTGGCAGGTGGCGCTTATTCCAAATCGCGAAGCGAATCGCACGGAAGCGCCGCAGTTGGGGCAGGCGTATTCTGGTCCGTTCATGCTAGGCTAGGAGAGATGTCAATTTGAGTGAGAAGTTTCAGAAATTGAGCGTGCTTACCCGCGTGGCAGGAAGTAAGCTCAATATAACTGCGTCCGTCTTCTGGAAAGGTATGGATTGCAAAATGACTTTCGCCCAGAAGCCAAACGGCTGTATATCCCTGTGGCGAAAAATGGTGATCCATAAACGAAAGAATCTGAAAACCACTGGCTTCCAGTACTTTAGCATAACGGTTTTTGAGGGTGACTGGGTCCGTTTCTGTTTCCCAGTTTTTATAATGGTGCATTGTAGCAGGCATATCAAGCCAAATATACACTTTTTG
>JBGCFB010000160.1:0-41557 GCA_045106685.1 Bacteroidia bacterium
GGCGATGCTGCGTTAGTTCATGTGATGGAGCGTTTTGGGATTCAAAGTACATTCGAACAAGAAGGTGTACGCATACAGCAAACTGGTAAGCGGAACATGTCGCCTTCGCTTATTGACTGCGCCGATTTTCCCGATATCGCCCAAAGCCTTGCGGTTGCAGCCGCTGGCCTCAATATGCCATTAAGCCTCACAGGCCTTGAAAGCCTCCGTATCAAAGAGACCGATCGCATAGCAGCGCTTCAGCAGGAGCTCTCCAGATTTGGAAAGCAATTTGTCGAAACCAGCAAAGGCGTTTTTGAATTACAAGGGCACTTTCACCCTAGTTCCTCTCCTGTCAAAACCTACGATGATCATCGCATGGCGATGGCTTTTGCGCCATTATCGATGCTGCAAGACCAGTTACAAATTGAGAACCCGGAAGTGGTGGTGAAAAGCTATCCAGAATTTTGGGAGCATCTGGGGCTTTTGAGTTAAAAGATCATAGTAGAGGCGCAAAATTTTGCGCCTCTACTATGATCTTTCAACTTCTTTACGACAACCAATCATGCACCTGTGCAGCTGTACTTTGCAAGCCGCCGGCCTGATTGAGATTGTAGACCCATTGGTGGTCAAAAATAGAGACAGGAACCATGCGCGGATCGATCCTGCGGCTTATGTATAGACTGTGAAAGCGGGTGCCAAATTCATTGCGCTGTTCCTGCACATCTTCGATCATTGCCTTGGGAACTCTGGGTAGAATAAAGTCAGAGATTACGAGGACATCGGCATCTTTAAAATTGTCCTCCTTCAATATGCGCAAAGCTTCCTCGAGGGCAGGTTTGATGTCGGTTCCGCCGTGGAAGCTCATGCGGATAAAGGAAATAAGATTTGCCAGACTTCCTTTGAGTTTAGTCAGTTCCAGGCTTTTGTAATCAGTAGAAAATGAAATCAGGAAACAGGGCCTGTTTTCTTCCAGCGCTTTACTCGTAAGGGCAAAAGCAATCGCCTTAGCTACAAGTTCAGGCTGACCAAACATGGAGCCGCTGGTGTCCACACACATGATGATCGGCCCTTTGGCAGCAGCACCTTCATCGATAGGCTGAATCATCGGAGTAGGCGACTTTTCTACACTGCGATGCTGAAAGGTGAGGAGCTTTTTCTCCACATATTTCAGCGCCAATAAGACCTCTGTTTCAGGGTGACTCAGCAGTGCCAGTTCTGCTGGTAGTACCGATTCTATTCTGTCAGACTGGTGGATACCAATAATTTCGGACCGGCCATACGGCTGCGGTTTCCAGGCACTTTGTAACGGAAGTTCTGCGAGCGCCGCCTCCCGGATGTCATCTTCAGCTGATTGCCAGCGACCCAGTGCATCGAGTAGTGATTGGAGATTCTGATCTTTTTCCAACAAATTCACATAGCTCTCAATATCGGTCCAGGGCATGGCATTCCAGCTATCGGCCAGGTGCATATCGTTGTCACCGAGCATGTATGTAAAGGGTGCGAGGAAATCACCTAGTTGATTGAGAAGATTGTAACGATGCCTTAGGTCTTCTTCAAATCGCTGGAAGGATGTGTCTACGAAATCTTCGGTGAATCCTTCCTGTTCCTGATTGAGTAGGGTTTCCCATTCTTCCAGAATATTTTGTCGAAGCAGAATCTGCTTTCGGCCATCTTCATCGCTTATTTTGGTTTGGAAAAATCGCCAGGCGCGCGCTTTATCCGGATATTCTTTTTTTAAATCTTCAATTAAAGTCAGCCAATCACTAGCGGAAACAGTCAATTGCTGTTTCCATATCTGAAGGGTAAGAATTCCTTTGCGACTGGGCGACTCTGTTTGCGCTTGCTGGTGCGTGTTGCGAATCCAGTCGATCGCATGGCGGGCGACACTGAGCGTCAGCGCTTCATTATGCGTGGTGAGCTTGCGCAGGCCTTCCGCCTGCAGGAGCTGGTCAAGGGCCTGTCCCCAGACGGGTGCTTTCTGCTTCAGCTTGAGCGTGTTGAGTGCATGCGTCGCATTCCAGGCCGGATCATACAAGTGATGAACCAGCAGGCGCGCAAGCGCCTTGCGGGTGTCTGCATCCATCCAGTCTCCAAACTGCACGAAGCCAGCGAATATATTATCCGTTTGGCTTTGCAGATTCATAGCGGTGTCGCGCTCTGGCGATTTCGAGTTGAGCTTGGGTGATGTCCTTGAGTGCCTGATCAATGCTTTTGCCTATGAAAGCGGCTTCAGCATGTGGTACAAAAAGGTGTCCGCGAGCCGAAGCTATATCACGTTCTCTTCGCCCTTCAAGGACTTGAAGATCGCGCTCACAACGCTTTTCCAGCGCTTCCAATTCCCTACTCCAGCGCGCTACTGCCTCTGGTTCCGGCATCTGTTCCATCACGATTTCCTCGCTGACGGTTTCCGTTAGCAGGCTGATCGTTTTCTCTTTATTGGCAATGTGCGTGTTGTCTATTTTGCGGAGCGCATAGGTCTGGAAAGTGCGATACTGATTGCCAGTTTTTTCCAGCACAGGGACCAAGGTGTTGGTGTCTGACTTGAGGCGCTTTAAATCGTCGGTCCGGAGGTACACTGCTCCGTCTTTCCAAAAATCGACAAGCTGAACATATACATTTCCCTGACTATCAGTGAATGGTTTTGCTTGTACTTTTTCTTCTACCGAAACGCTCTTTACGGTTTGCTCAATTTCTTCAGTAATCCGCCCCAATTCCTGATCTACCGCTTTGAGGCTTACAATACCATGATAGCCTTCTTTTTCAAATGTTTCCAGCAGCATGTTTCTGATAACAGGCAGTTGCTCCGGTTTATCCCACAGGCAGTGCTGAATAAGAAAACAGTCACTGATATCAACTTCTTGGCGATCATGCATAAATGCTGAGCTACGCAGTAACCGAATAATCTTGCGCCAGCGTCGGTCTGATACATACATGAAATCCTCATCCTCAGCGTCTGTATTATATGCGGTAATACGTTTTCGTAAGCCGCCGATAACACCAAGTATATGAGGCGGAATAAAGGTGTAGTCCAGGCCTTCACTCCAGGCTCTGTATGTTTCTTCAGTGATCTTGAGCGAAGGGGCAACAGGGTCAGCCTGGGCATTTCCGCCACTCAAGGTGATCATCGCATTGAACTGCTCTTCTTCGCTGATTCCGTCTACGATAAGTCTGATTAAAAAGCGGTCCCAAAGTGCCTCCAGGCCTTCTCCGGCCAGTGGAAGCTCATTTGAAGCAGCGATCAGACCCCGGAGGTCAACCTCGATTTCCTGAGCACCATTTCGATATAGTTTTTCATTTAAAACAGTCAGGAGCGCATTTTGAATGGGAGGACTTGCTTTCCAGATTTCATCGAGAAAGACGATTTGCGCTCCGGGAAGGTAGTGCTCTACGAGCCTTTCGTAGCGATCTTCATCTTTAAGCTTTTTTATAGAAACAGGCCCAAATACTTCATCAGGTGTAGAGAATTTACCCATGAGGTATTCAAAGGCTTTGGCATCCTCAAAGGCAAACTTCAGACGGCGAGCCACCATACTCTTGGCTACTCCCGGAGGCCCCAATAGAAAGATGCTTTCGCCCGCGATTGCAGAGAGGAGTGCTAATCCTACTACTGTTTCTTTTTCAAACAAATCCTGATTAAGTGCATCCAGCAATCTGCGGATTTGGTCATGTCGTGGGGCGGGTTGTTGCATGTGCTATTGGATGTTATGAAATCGATGTGCTGTTCTATAAATGTGAGAATGTCCTGAAAACTACTTCTGAAATCGTTAATCGCCAATCTGCAATAGTCAATAAAAACAGATGGATTTCAGATTAGCGATTTCAGATCTACGAATTAGTGCCTACGGCACTAAGCCCCACAACTATACCGTGCAAAATCAAGCACCAAAAGCTTCCAGGCTCCGGCAGCATTTTGTCCAAGGACCATCTGTAGACCTTCGCGGGTTTGGATGACTTGGCGTGATGCGAGCTTCTCCATAGCGCGTGCCTTGGCGATTTGGCTTACACTAAAATCGCTTACATCGTAGCTGTTCAGATTAGCCATCATGTCAGAAATATGCGAGTAGCCACTGAGTGGAGACATAAAGCAGCCTTGCTTATCAAACATATCCTCTGTTTCGCAGGAAAAGCCAGGAACAGCGCCTTGCTCAAGCGGACAGCCCATTCCTGGAATGCCTTCTTTGAAGTAAGGAGCATATGCCAAAACCTCATCAAGATTTTTGCCTTGATATACAGCATCAAATGCGCCAGGGCGAATTGCAAGATAGATTCCGTGATCAGGCATCAAATAAGCATCTACTTTCGATAAATCGCCTGCCTGCATCGCCTTGATGATTCCCAGAATAGCATCTTCAAGGCCAGGATTCGCTGCCTTGGCAGATGTGGGGCCGTCAAGACTGCGGGTTTCAAATGCTCTTGCAGGATCACGCTCTACGCTGTAAGAGCCATATTCGTCGATCAGATAATCCTGATCAAAACGGAATAGATTGTGAAAGCTCTCCACTTTAGGAGTGGATTCGCCCACCTTCGTTACCTCCACGGTGCCGCCGAACTCCAGCCACCAACCATCATCTTCCTCCGTTATTTTCATACTGGTAGGGTCGATGGTTATGGTGCGCTTTTTGAAATTTTTGTACGTGTTTTCTATGGATTGCTGAACCTTGGTACGACTGATTCCCTCCTGCGAATAGTAGCGAGAAACAGTAGGGGAGAAGTACTCACCCACCCCTTTGGTTGATGAGCCGATGGCTGCGTAGTATGCTGTCAGTTTGATAAGCATGCTATCCTTGGGGGTGATGGCAGTTTCTATAATGGAAGGTTTTTCCTTGTCATCTCCTGGTGTATCAGTGTTGACGACAGGAGGATCAGTTTTTGGCTTTTCTGCAGGTTTGGGGTCTTCGCAAGAATATGCCAAAAGCGCTACCAGAAGCAGCGAGAGGAAGTATAAGCTGTTATATCGAGTCATGTCAAACAAAAATATCGGTTTGTTGAGGATTTATTCCAATTATAATAAACAAAAAAGAGATGTGCATGTTTCTAACACATATACATTGATTAATATTAAAATAATCATATATTTTGCTGTATGATTTCATGGACCTCTGGTATTGGCATTTGTTTACTCACCTTCATAGGTATGGAGGGTTTATCCTGGTCAATCCATAAATTTCTGTTTCATGGGCCTCTTTGGTTTATTCACAAGACACACCATAACCATAAGGCACATACTAACGGATTTTGGGAGGCAAATGATGTGTTTTCGTTGGGCTTTGCGCTTACATCGATGATCTTGATTATCATAGGAGTAGCGGACTTGACATGGCATTTTTGGACAGGTCTAGGCATCACCTTGTATGGGCTAGTCTATTTTCTAGTCCACGATGTGCTTGCTCACCGACGCTTGAAATGGTGGCGAAGTTCTAAGAACAGTTATTTAAATGCTGTTGTTCGGGCGCATAAAATGCATCATAAGCACCTTCAAAAAGAGGACGGAGAAGCCTTTGGCCTTCTTTGGGTACGCAAACAATATTTCACCAACAGAAAAAAGTAGCACTACGTGGGAACTTATTCAATCAAAGATTTAGAACAACTCTCTGGCATCAAGGCGCATACCTTACGGATGTGGGAGCAACGTTATGAATTGCTTGTACCTCAGCGCACTGAAACCAATATTCGATTCTATAAGGATGAAGACTTGAGAATGCTTCTCAATATTGCATACCTGAACCGGAACGGAAAGAAGATATCTCAGATCTCGAAGATGACCGAACAGGAGATTTTCGATGAAGTTGTCAGTATTGCTGACAGCAACCTTGAGCCATCTAACCAAACCAGTGCTTTGGTGATTGCAATGGTTAATCTGGATGAATCACGTTTTGAAAAAATTATTGGTACCAATGCGCTTCAGTTCGGACTTGAGCGCACCATGACAGAGATTGTATATCCATTCTTAAAGCGTATCGGTATCCTTTGGCAGACAGGAAACATCAATCCTGCGCATGAGCATTTTATCTCAGGGCTCATTCGCCAAAAGCTTATTGTCGCTATAGATGGTCAGCTGGTCGCGCAGCATGACACTGCCAAGAAGTATGTGCTCTATTTGCCAGAAGGGGAGTTGCATGAAATAAGCCTTCTATTCGCTGCATATATCGTAAAGTCCCGCTACAATAAGCTCATATATTTAGGCCAAAGCCTGCCTCAGGCAGACCTGGAGGCTGTATGTGAATTTTATAAGCCTGATGTAATCTTTACGCTTCTCACCAATTCTCCAGGGCCAGACGAAGTCGTACCCTATGTGCAAAATCTTGTAGACAGTTTCCCCGATACAGATATTCTTGTATCTGGTTATCAGGCTGTTTTACAAAAAGACAACATTACAAAAGAGGCACATGTGATGGAATCCATCGAAGAGTTTATCACATATGTAGACGAGACTAGTACTCCTCCATTTTCCAACGGATTTGTAAATCATAGTATGGTAGGAAAGCGTGTGTAGGAGATAAGTCTTCCTACCTATGCCCATACCTGAGTTCCTTCTGAGCAATTCTGACATATGTCAACCTCAGCACGGTCGCGTAGTAAACGTGCTCGGAACTCATCGTAAGTACCACTTCTCCAGATTTCCTTAAATGAATGGTCTTGTAGAGAGCCCATTTCATATTGAGCGTCTTTGTCAAAACAGCATGGAAGCACCTTTCCGTCCCAGGTTATTTCAGCTCCATTCCAAAGTTTCCAGCATTGATTTTGAAGCGTATTTTTAATGCGGTACGTTCCGTCAGCCTCTTTTGAATAACGACTATACTTATCCAGGCTGGGGATGAGATCTGAGCCATGCTCATAATCATAAATTTGAGCTGTTTTGAAAGCGACATGATCTACCCCCAGTTCCTTGCCCAACTGTTTTACCTCATCGATTTGATGTTCATTCGGCTTAACCACAAGAAACTGAATGAAAATAAACGGCGTTAAAGAATTCGCTTCCTTACGAGCAGCTACCAGGTTACGCACACCCTCTTTTACTTTTTCCAAATTGCCCCCGATTCGATATGACTCATAGGTTTCCTGAGTCGTTCCATCGATTGAGATAAGTACTTCTGAAATGCCGCTTTCGACCGTTTCTTTTGCCTTTTCCGGAGTCAAATAATGCCCATTCGTACTTGTAGCGGTGTAAATTCCCTGTTGGCTTGCATATCGAGCCATCTCAAGAAAATTGGGATTAAGGTAAGGTTCACCCTGGAAATAGAGCAGAATATAGATCAAGTTTTTATGAAGTTGATCTACTAGACTATTGAACAAGGTTAAGTCCCCCATTCCGGTCGGACGAGTGAAGCTGCGCAGCCCACTCGGACACTCAGGGCACCGCAGATTGCAGAATGTCGTCGGCTCAAAACCTATCTTTACCGGCATGCCACGATGAAAAGGTGCCTTTTTCCATCGTGAATAGTAAAAAGATGCGTAAATTTTGCCAAAATTCCACAGCTTTCGCCAACTAAGGCTACGTGCGAGTATGCGGGCTTTTCGTGGATGTAGCAAACAGATAGGTTAGTTAAGGGTTATCGTATTAGAATTTAAAGTTAGAAGTTTCTCAGAGACTTCTAATTGCATTTTATATTTAAACCATCATGACACACCTTTTCTTTGCTAAGCGCCTTTGTTTTTTTACTAGCCTGATAGCCTTTTCTATAAGCCTCAGTGCCCAGACAAATCTCAGTGGAGTCATCAATTCCTATGATGTTGTAACTGCTTACTCTGTTGCTAATAATGCGATGACGGTAAGCACTCCTGCTATGTGGGCTGCAAGTGATCGGGTTGTAGTTATTCAGATGAATGGCGCCACTATCAATACTACAAACACAAGCTCCTACGGGACGATTTCCAACTATAATCATGCAGGTAATTACGAACTCGCAACCATTTGCGAAGTGAATGGCAGTATGGTTGTTTTTGATAATATTCTCCGCAATAGTTATAGCCCTAACTTAGGTACAGTACAATTGGTAAAAGTGGCGCTCATTAGTGGAAATGCTGTTATTCAGGATACGGTGAGGGCTCAGGCCTGGGATGGTATTAAGGGCGGAGTCGTCGCGATTGAAGCTTCAGGTAAAGTGACTATTGACAGACCTATTATTGTAGATGGGCAAGGCTTTCGCGGAGGCGCCTATCAAAATAGCACTAACAATAGCTGTAAGAGCATTTTCTTTAATAATCCGAACGACTATTTCTATAATAGTGCGGATGATGCTGGTAGAAAAGGAGAAGGAGTAGCTACTGTTCCTGCAAATCAATTATATGGAAAAGGCCCTGCCGGAAGTGGGGGAGGTGGTGGAAATGATCATAACACAGGCGGTGGTGGCGGAGGTTATACTTTTGCCGGAGGCCAGGGAGGCAATCACCAAAACACTGCTTTTGGATGCTCGGGAGCACATCCTGGTTTAGGAGGTTTAGGATTAAGTTTTTTTGTAAAGGGGTTTTTAGGAAGCGGAGGCGGAGCCGGCCACGGCAATAATCTCGGCGGCGGTGGTGGCGGAACGGGAGGTGGTAATGGTGGAGGTATTGTTATTATAAAAGCAAATGATATTGAAGGAGGCTTGCAGCCACTTATTTCTTCTGAAGGGGAGAACGTAACAGTGGACGCACAAGCAGACGGAGCGGGTGGCGGAGGTTCAGGTGGGATGGTGCACCTCCAGGCGCTTACTGTAACAGGATCATTGGTGGTTCAGACAAGAGGTGGAGCAGGAGGAAGCGTGAATAATCAAAACTTGGTCAATGGCCGTTGTTTTGGTCCAGGTGGCGGTGGATCAGGAGGTACAATCAAAATTGGAAGCGGAACGGTAGCAGGAGCTTCGTTTTTCAACGGTGGCGGAGTCGCAGGAACATCCTTTAACTCAAGCGGCAATTGTAGTGGCGGCTCTTTGGGAGCTGCTGCAGGTGGCGGTGGTGCGATTTTGTTTGGAACCAATATTCAAAATAGCATTTTGGACTTTTTGACATGTGCTATTCTGCCAGTTTCTTGGCTATCTTTTGAAGGCGAAAAAGCGGGTTCCTTCAATGAACTTTCATGGCAAATCGAATCGACTGCGCTAGTACATTCAACGAATATCATGCGGCAGAATCGTATCGGACAGTTTGTTGTGCTGGATTCCATAGACGCACAAGCGCGAAATTGGGTCGACCTGGAGCCACTCCAAGGCGTGAATCGCTATCAGATCAAAGTATTGGACATGAATGGAAAAGAGAGTCTATCTCCTGTTGTTGAGCTTATTCAAGCAGTCCCATTTGATATTACGGTACTTGGGCAACCCATAGCAAAGCCTGCGAATATCATCATCGAAGCTTTTTCACAACAAGCAGATTACCTTGAGATAACCATAAGTGATATCCATGGCAGAACCATTTTGGAGCGTGAGGCAAACCTCGAGGAAGGCAGTAATCGGATAACCATTCCGTCAGGAAAACTTGCCCCAGGACGATATTTTCTCCGCGCCAAAAATGCTAGCTTCAGGAAAGTCGTGCCTATTTCAGTGTTCTGATAATGGGCAATGAATGATGAACAATTAGCGATTAATAATGAACATAATTATGCATAGTTCATTGTAAATTATCAAATCAGCTAATCACTAAAGCTGTTGCTTCATGGCTTTTAGCTCCTGGGAAAGGAGTTCTCTGGCGCGGAAAAGTTGTGCCTTTACCGTTCCTAGCGGAATTTGAAGTTCGTCAGCAACTTCCTGGTACGAAAGCTCTCTAAAATACCGAAGGTCAACCAGGGTGCGATATTTCTCTGGCAAGCGATCTATCGCCTTAGCCAGATATTGCTTGCGCTGGTCCTTGAGCATCGCCGCGTTTGGATCAGGGCGGTGGTCCTTTACATCAAGACGCATCTTACTTCCATCATCTCCTTCAATCGGATTATCGATAGAAATAGTCTTCACGCGTTTCTTACGAATAAAGTCAATTGCATTATTGGTGGCTATTCGGAATAGCCAGGTGGAGAAAGCGTACTTAGAGTCAAATTTCTCAATTGAAATAAATGACTTGGCAAAAGCTTCCTGGGTAAGATCTTCTGCATCATCAGTATTCTTCACCATCTTCAGAAGCATATAGTATACCGACTTGCGGTACTTACTTTCAAGCTTTTCAAAAGCTTTAGCATCATTCTTTTTGGCACGTGCTACGAGCTCACGGTCCTCGATGGTGTTTTTTGATATTTTGGGTTTTGGTTCTTCTGCCATGAGGGCTGTGCTAAAAGGCCAAGGGGAGCGATCAAACTGTGATAGCAGGCATAGAGAAAGTCGAGTATTGGAAACGCCTTAATCAGGTCTGCTTGTCCGATTCTTATGGCAAATAAGCTAAAAATATACCAACTCCCTAAAAGATAGCCGAGATACAATCCAACACCAGTAAGAATCTGTCCTCCCGCGAGCAAAAACAGAGCCAGAAGGCCGTAAAGGCCGATTTGGCTGGCATGAAAAGCTGTCAAGACAATTTTAGATTTTGCTGTATATCTGGCAGATGCGCTGAAATGTCTGCCTTTTTGGCGCATCCAGCTGCGTATTGTTCGCTTCGGTTCTGACCAGGTTCTACTTCCTACGCTGATTATTACAGCGCATTGACTCGCGCTTTTGCTATGATTCACCAAAAGATCATCGTCCCCGGAAAGCTGCGTTCGAAAGTGAGTAAACCCACCTGCTTCATCGTATAGACTTCGATGGTAACCCATATTTCGCCCAACACCCATATACGCTTTACCTTGTCCCGCAGCGCCTACATATTGCAGTGCCGTGTAAGCTGTTTCGTAGCGAATAAACCTATTGAGCATGCCAGGATATTGCGTATACATGCCAAGCCCAACGACAAGTTGATTTCCAGTACCGAAGGCAAGACCATGTTGAATAAGCCAGTTTGACTCAACACTGCAATCGGCATCGGTACATACCAGACTTGGGTATTTGGCTGTAGCGATTGCTTGGCTTAATGCCCACTTTTTCGGTGCCCACCCAGTTGGTGTCTCATCTATCACGAACCAGCGTAAGTTTGGATAATATTCGGCAAAAGTTGTGAGTACCTGCTCGCTCTCATCGGAGCAACGGTCGAGTGCGATCACTATTTCGAATTCAGGATATAGCTGTTGGAGAATGGAGGGAAGGTGTTGTGCCAAATTCGCTTCCTCATTACGCGCCGCAATTACGACTGAAAGAGGAGGGAGTTGTTGCCGCTGTTTTTGTGAAAAACGCGTACTGCGATTTTGCTCATCCTTCCAGGCTTTTTTTGCCCCAACCCAAAGCCAATACCTCGCACCGACATGCACGAAGGCAAGAATAGCAATTAGAGAAGGGAGCCATGATTCCATGGCTGCAAGTTACCCTCTTTTAGCGAGGCAAGAAATAGCTTTATGAGGCTTCGCCTTTACATGTGCAAGGCCATAAATGACCTTGCAATAATGAAAGTGCAAGGTGCTAAAGCAACAAGAAGGGTTCAAATGTGCAAGGCCATAAATGACCTTGCAATAATGAAAGTAATAGGTGCTAAAGCAACAAGAAAGGTCTACAGGGCTTTAGCCTTTAAAGTATATCACTATTGCCCGGTGATTTATCACCTGGGGCAAAGAAAGGCCCACAGGGCTTTAGCCCTTTAAAAAGTATCACTATTGCCCGGTGATTTATCACCTGGGGCAAAGAAAGGTCCACAAGGCTTTAGCCTTTAAAGTATATCACTATTGCCCGGTGATTTATCACCTGGGGCAAAGAAGGTTCCACAGGGCTTTCGCCCTTTAAAAAATATCACTATTGCCCGGTGATTTATCACCTGGGGCAAAGAAAGGTCCACAGGGCTTTAGCCTTTAAAATATATCACTATTGCCCGGTGATTTATCACCTGGGGCAAAGAAAGATTATGATCTTGGCTTCCGGTATCGGCGCAGCATAACCAGCAGGGCAATGGGCAAACCGCCTGGTACGAACAATACCAGACTCACAAAGCCCAGCCAACGAAGCTGCTCTTCGCGGGTAGGAATACGGTATTGTCTTTTTGTCATCTGCATATTTCCGTAGTGCGAAATACATGCCAGAAAATTTATTCCGTGTGAGAAACTTATTATTTTTTTATCAAGACAAATAGAAATCCTTGTCTTCGAAATCAAATGATGAATCCTATATTTGAAACAACCCCTTCTAAAAACGCTTCTCAGTCCTTTTAATCGGCTTTTCTATGCACTTTACTTTGAGATTTACAGCCTCGCTTTTACTCTCGCTTTTTCTTTTTATCGTACAGCTCTATGGACAGAATGGGGACGAGTTGTTCAAAACTGTTCCAGCACTTACAGAGCAAACACCAGACTGGGCAGTGCTTATGTATAGCGAAAATCCTAATGTTTGGGAGGTTGATCGTTTGTTCAAACGCTATTACCAAAACCACCCTTTTTCCAAAACAACCCATACGCAAAACTATAAGTACTGGAGGGCGAATGTAGAGGAATGGGTGAATGATAAAGGGTTTATACAAAGACCGAGTATCGAGCAAGAACGACGTAATGAAAAAATCCTCAAGCAGCGCCAAGCGCTTCGCGCGGACCTTGCCAAAATCGCTGGAACCTCAGCTTCCTGGGTGAACATGGGGCCGAATGAAACCTTTCAGGCAGGTACAAAAAAATCGATCTCCTGGCATAAGAATGTATATGCAATCGACCAATCGCTTTCACATCCTGATGTGCTTATCTGTGGCCTGGAAGCTGGAGGAGTATACAAGTCCAGTGACCACGGCTTGAACTGGAGTTTGATTACAAAAAATGAAGTCTTTGCCGGAGGGAATGGTGCTGTCAAAATTCATCCTGCCGATACCAGCACCTTGCTGGTCGCTTCTAACAGCCGCATTTACCGCAGTACCAATAGCGGCCAAACCTGGACAGAGGAAGCATTGATCAATGGAAGCGGATACGAATTTCAATTCCACCCTGTCCATCACGATACGATCTGGTGTGCTGCCAGCAACGGCCTCTACCGCTCCAACAACGGCGGCGATACCTGGGCGCAAGTATTTAGTAATCGCTGTTGGGATATAGACTTTCACCCTACGAGTCAGGATACGATGTATCTACTCAAGCTTAATGCCGTAACCGAGCGAGCAGAACTCTTTCGGTCTGACAATGCAGGAGACACCTGGACCTTAAAAGATAATGGCTGGTTCATGCCGGTCGATCCCAATAACGCAAGTGCTGCTGGAGGTAAAATCGGTGTTACACCAGCCTCTCCTGATATGGTATATGTTTGTCTTGTTGGGGCGGTCAAGGTAGGCGATGCTGGCTGGATAGGCGTGTATATGAGTGAGGATAAAGGGCAAAACTGGCGCAACCCCGCCGGCCAGGACGGCGGACCTTATGGGAGCATCAATGGTACAAGCCCCTGGAACGTATCAGCCTATTCAAGCGGCACGCAACAAGGCTTTTACAATTTTGATATGGAAGTGTCTCCTACCGATCCCGCCAAGCTGTGGGTCGGTACGATTCGCCTGAGCGAATCTGCCGACAGCGGTCGCACCTTCATGTCTATCGGAGCAGCGAATAGCAATCGCCTTTCAAGCATTCATGCAGATATTCAGGATATCGAAGTACGTGGAAACGAAGTCTGGGTCGCCTGCGACGGAGGCATCAATCACTCCACCGATTCACTTACAACACACGCTGCTCGCAATAAGGGAATCCGAGCCTCACACTTTTGGGGATTTGGTACAGGATGGAATACCGATAGCTACTGCGGAGGGCGATACCACGACGGAACTATTGGCTGGCACGAAGGCTTCAATATTGGCGACGTGCATAATATCGGTGGTGTGGAAGAGGCTTCAGGCTACGTGCATCCGATCGAAAACAAAAAGATGCTTTTTAGAACAAATTATGCGAGTGGAAATACTTCGGTAAGAGTACTGCCTGATACCCTGGGGGGACCTTTACAGAGCTTGGCTTCCTTTCCATTGCGACCTAATGAAAGCTACTCGACTTCGCGTTCGAGTGGTGTCTATTTTGACCCTCGTTATGCCAACCATATTTACATGGGATTGGATCACATTATCTGGAAGTCCACTAATGGAGGGGTAAGTTTTGATGCCCTGTACACGTTTGGTGGTTCTGGAGATGTGCTGGAAATGGCCATTTCACGTGAAGACCCGGATGTGATGTATGCGGTGTATATGGAAAATAATAGTGGAACGATTCACAAAACTATTGACGGCGGCCTCACCTGGAACATCATTAATAATGTGCCGGGCAATCGACGTACGCTCGAAATTTGTCTAAAACCAGAAGATAAAGATGAGCTGTGGGTTGCGTTGCCAAATGGCTCTAACGGCCAGAAAGTTTACCGTACTACAAACGGTGGAGGAACCTGGACCAATATGAGTTCCATCGTCCTGGACGGAGAGCCCATGCGCGATATTTTGGTACAAGGCGGCACCAATCCCCAAAAAGTATATGTGGCAAGTCGCAACACCGTCTTCGCCTGGGATGGCGGCACCAATACCTGGATAGATTACGGACTGGGCTTGCCATTGGTAGCAAAATCATTGAAGATCAATCCATTTTATCGCGATGCTGAACTTCGGTTAGCTTCGGCAGGTAGAGGCGTGTTTGCGCGAAAAATGGCCGATGAAAACTTCGCCCCTTTGGCGCAGCCTATCACCTATGACGATACCGTGTATTGCAGTCGCGACACGGTGCAACTCGATTGTTACTCGATCCTTAAGCATCAGGGCGCCAGTTGGTCCTGGGCAATTACACCTGCGCCCCAGTGGATCAGCAACACCACTGACCGGAATCCTAAAGTGGTTTTTGGTACAAACGGAAGCTACGATGTAAGGCTTACGGTAACCGATGGCGCTGCCAAAACCTCCACCAAGGCGATCCAGAATATGATCACTGTCCAGAGCCTCTGTGAAGCTGATTCGGTTCCAGGCTTGAGCATGGAGACATCCAATGCTGGTGATTATGTGCAGACAGGTGATTTTGGTTTGACAAATGTTACCCACTTCACGATGAGTGCCTGGGTGAAGCCAGACGGCATTCAGCCCAATTATACAGGCATCGTGTTTAATGATGGAGTAAGTGCTGGATTTAATTTTGGGCAAGGCAATAATACGCTTCAGTATCACTGGCCGGGCGGGCAATGGTGGTGGAATAGCGGCCTTGTCGTTCCAGCCGACGAATGGTCACACGTTGCAATCGTAGCCAATCCCACAGGCATTACCGTGTATGTGAATGGTGAATCTGCTACTCATAATCGCACACTGAGCCCGGTAGAAATCGGGACGATGAAGATCGGTAGTTATAAAGGCTGGTCTAGCAGAAATTATAGCGGCGAAATCGACGAGGTCGTCATCTGGAACCGGGACCTCAGCGAAGCCGAAATTCGCGATATGCGCCATTTAACCAAAGAAAAACAAGTCTTCGCTGATCCATCCTTATTAGCTTATTATCAATTCAACGAACCTACGGCTGGTGGCAAAGTGCTGGATAAAGTCGGCGCCAATCATGCCGCTTTGAGCGGAAATGCTGCGCTCGTAGTTTCTACTGCGCCGGTAGGCGGAGGCGTGAGTCAGCGCCTGACTGTAAACAGTGCTGCGACCTATAATTTCAATCAAGTTGGAGTGGAAATGAATTTTGGGACTGGGAGTTTTCCCAATGGTGAAATTGTTGTTTCACGCATTCATCTTGACCCTGATTCTTTGCCTAATATGTATCAAAAACTCGACTACTATTGGGTGATTAATAATTATGGTTCAAATCAGACTTTCACTGCATTGAATGAACTCACGTTCAAGCCACATGATGGAAATCCTTCGCTGGCTACGATTGCTGACCCAAGTAAGGTCCGCATGTTTGTGCGTGATGATGACAACGAGCACATGAATAATTGGATCGACCAATGTGGAGCCAATACGGTGACTTCCGGCCCCAATGGGAGCTTTGCATTCAGCAATGGCTGTAACCTCAATAGCTTTAGCCAGTTTCAGCTTGCAGCAGCAGATCCTATCACGGCTATTTTGCCTGTCGAGTTACTTCGATTTGATGCTGTCAGCAGAGATGGCCGCTATGTAGAGGTGGCTTGGGAAATTGTGAAAAAAGGCGTTTTGAAGCATTTTGAACTAGAATATAGCAATAATGGAAGCCAGTTTGATCGTCTTTCGACGTTGGCATTTGAAGGTGAAAAAGCATTCTCATTTGAACACCACAAAGCCACCGCAGGGATGAATCATTACCGACTTAAGATGGTTGACCTGGATGGCGAATGGACCTATTCAAAAGTGAAGACTGCCTGGATTAGTCGTACGCAAAACCGTGTGATCGCATACCCTAATCCGGCAACATTAGGTGCCGGAGTAACCTTGGAGCGGCCAGGTATTGAGAAAGCACGTCTGTACATTTTTGATGCTTCAGGAAAGTTGGTACACGATATTCTGGTAGATGAGAATGAGACCTCGATTTTGGTACAAAATCTGAATGAAGGCCTTTTCTTTTTCTCTTTACAATCAAGCCTTCATATTTATAATGGAAGCTTTTCAGTGCTTCGCTGAGCAGTGTGAAGGGGAGTAGGAAAATTGCAGTTTTTCGAAAAATAAGCGCTCAGTATAGTTTTTATCTATATATTGATCATTGAAGTGTACTTACTACCTACCCTTGTACATTTCGTGTTCTTTGTGCCCACCTGTACTCTCCCCATTTTTTTCACTCTCACTCTCAAGCATCGGATTATGGGAAAAAAGGTCGCAATTTTTGGCGCCGGGGTAGCTGGTATGACAGCCGCCCACGAATTATTGGAAAGAGGCTATGAAGTAAACCTCTATGAACGAAGAACAGATTATATAGGAGGAAAAGCTAGAAGCGTTGATGTACCTGACAGTGCCGCCCCGGGCTTTAGCCCACTGCCAGGAGAACACGGCTTTCGCTTTTTTCCAGGTTTCTATCGCCATCTAAGTAACACGATGAGCCGGATACCGCTTTCAGATGGAGGCTCCGTTCTGGATAACCTCACCATGTCACAGACCGTGACTTTGGCGAGAAAGGACCTGCCGCCTTTATCTACTTTGGTGCACTTTCCGCACTCTTTTGCCCAACTCAAAAAAATCATAAGCGCGATTTCGCATGCTGATCTGGGGCTTACTGATAGTGACAAAGACAAAATCGCTGAGAAGCTTTGGCAAATTCTTACTACCTGCCATGCTCGCCGTTCAGACGAGTATGAACAGGTCTCCTGGTGGGATTTCGCAGATGTCGAAAACCAAAGTCCAGCCTATGCGCGCTACTTTGCTGACGGACTTACCCGTACACTTGTAGCCGCCAAGGCGCGTGAAATGAGCGCTAAAACCGGAGGCGACATCCTCGTTCAGCTATTACTCCTGATGGTGAATCCGTCGGCACAGCCTGATCGCGTGCTGAATGGCCCAACCAACGAAGCCTGGCTTGGCCCCTGGCTCGATTACTTAAAAACGCTCGAACTGAATCTTCTCCGCGGACATAAAGCCGTTGAGATTCTCTATGATGATATCAATGGGAAAATCAGCGGGGTGAAAGTAGAAAATACGAAAGATGGTAATGTGGAACTTGTGACAGCAGACCATTACATCTTTGCGATGCCTGTGGAGGTGATGCACGGCTTAGTCCATGGCAACGAGGTCTTGCTCAACGCTGCACCTACCTTGGTAGGTTTGCATAATCTTTCCCGTTCTACGGACTGGATGAACGGCGCGCAGTTTTACCTCAATGAAAAAATGGAGTTTTTGGATGACCAGCCCGGGCATGTCATTTATCTTGATTCTCCCTGGTCGCTTACATCCATTTCACAGCTCCAGTTTTGGCCTGATTTCGATGTGGAAAAGCATGGAAACGGTCAGGTTAAAAGCATCCTCTCTGTGGATATTTCTGATTGGCATAAGCCGGGAATCTTATTTGATAAACCTGCCAACCAGTGCACCAAAGAAGAAATACTGAAGGAAGTTTGGGCTCAACTCCAGCAAAGCCTCAATAAGGATGAGAAGCGTGTGAAAGACTGGGCCGAGATTGGAGTGACCTGGTACCTCGATCGCGACATTGTGATCAAAATTCTGAAAGATGCTCCACACAAGGCGGCAGTTGAAATGCCAGCCAAAGGCATGGCGCATGAAAGTAGTGCTATGCGCGATTTGATAGGAACGGTGAATACCGAGCCTTTACTTATCAATCGGGTGAATACCTGGGGCTTGCGCCCTTCGGCGCGAACCGCCATTCCGAATCTGTATCTGGCCGGCGACTACGTACGCACCTTTACCGATCTCGCTACGATGGAAGGAGCCTGTGAGGCTGGACGCCGTGCAGTGAATCATATCATAAATTCAGCCGACCATGAAGGTGCCCCCCTTTGCAAAATATGGCAACTACATGAACCTTGGTTCCTTGCTCCGATTCGTTGGTGGGACCGCTGGCGCTACTCCAAAGGACTTCGCTGGAAGCCTGCTTTCCCTTGGCTTATTCGCGTACTTCATTTCCTCATAACCCTTGTAAAAAGGATTGTTCACTAACCTAAACATTTTAAATCATGAGTTTTTGGGACAAAATCGTAAACCTCGTCGATTATACTCCAGCCGAAATTATCTGGTTCGGCATCGGATGCTACATGTGGGCCATGGTCTATATTGTGGTGATCCGCAACATCATCAAAAAGAAAGAAGTCGACATTCCTTGGCTGGCAATCTGTTTTAATATTGCCTGGGAAACCTACTGGGGACTTGGGCTTCTGCATCGTGATACTGTAGGTGATCCGGTCACCAAGTCGGATATGGGCCCGCTTTTCACTTGGGCATATTTGATCTGGTTCTTCCTTGATCTCTATATCGTATACAGCATGTTCCGCTACGGCTGGAAGCAGCAGCTTACCAAGCAAGGCGAAAAGCATCATGTCGCAATTGCCGGTATATCAATGGCAGCCTTTTTTGCTTTACTCTACTTCTTTATTCCTGAATACGACGATCAAATCGGAGCATTTTCCGGTTGGACTGCAAACGTATTGATGAGCTTGGCTTTTGTTGTACAAAAGTTCAAACAGCCCTCTTTCTGTACGAGCCGTCTGGTGGCCATATTCAAGTTTATAGGCACAGGAACCTGTAGTTATATCGTCTGGTCGCACGCCGACCTCTCACAAATGGAAACGCTGAAAGCGATGACGGTGATCTTTGCGCTGTTAGACTTATTCTTCATATATCAGGTCTTTACTGGCCCTAAGCATGTGAAGCAAGAAGTCGCGCATGGATAAAAGTCTTCGCTGATCGATCCTCAAAAAATAATTTTTTGGGTGGCTGAGCGGAGCCGAAAACGGTGGCTGAGCGGAGCCGAAGCCCCGTTTTCGTGCCTTTGGCAATGTTCCCTTCGGCTACGCTCAGGGAACGGTCGGTTGTTTCTTGAATCGTGTTTCATCTTTGTCCTACGATCATACAAGCCGAAGCCATTATAACCGAGCAAGAATCGAACAGCAAAGCATTAAAATGTTCGTATTTTACCATACATATGCAAAAACTCCTTCACCGTGGAAGTAATTTTATCATCTTTTTACTCGAAACAGAAGATGAGGGAAAGCTTATTCTAAAAGTGCCCACCGAGGACTTTCCCTCAAAGCATATCCTGGAGCAATTAGAAAATGAGCAGAAAATATTAGGTGGCAAAAGCATCCCTGGCCTGAGAGAAGTTTTGGGTTTTGATGAAAAAGGAGGTAGAAAAGCACTCCGGATGCGCTATCATCCAGGCGATACGCTCAAGCACTTTTTGGATGGGAAGCCACTAAGCCTTGATCGGTTTTTTGTCATCGCTTCAGCCCTGGTAGAAGCAGTAGGTAATATGCATGCTGAAGGCATTATGCATAAAGACCTCAATCCGAATAATATCATCTATGATGCAGACAGTGAGCGACTTGTGATTATTGATTTTGGGATTTCTACTTTTATTAATCCTAAAAAAGTCCAGCTGGATACGCACATTGAAGGTACACTTGGATACATGGCACCCGAACAAACGGGTCGTACTAATCACAGCCTGGACTATCGCTGCGATATGTATGCGCTTGGAGTCACCATGTTTGAAATGCTCACAGGGCGCTTGCCTTTTGAGGTAAGTGATCCCATGGAAGCTGTCCATGCTCACTTGGCTAAAAAGCCCAAGTTTTCAAAAGAAGAAAAAGACCTTATTCCAAGCCAGATTCGTGCCCTGGTAAGACGTTGTCTGAAAAAGCGCGCCGAAGATCGGTACCAATCAGCTGAAGGCCTTCAGTCAGATTTGATGTTGTGCCAAACCTCATGGGAAGAGACGGGCAGTGTTGGCTTTTTTGAGCTTGGCAAAAAAGATATATCGCCCATCTTTCGTATTCCGACCTTGCTGTATGGGCGCGATCATGAGAAAGCAACCTTAGTACAGAATTTTGAAATCGTGTGTGGAGGTGAGCTTCGCGTCGTAACGGTTTCGGGTGATTCCGGAACAGGCAAGTCTGCACTTGTGGCATCTATGCGCCTGCCTGTCAGTGCAGCGCGTGGCTTCTTTGGACAGGGAAAGCATGAGCAGTTTTTGCCTCGTACACCATTTTATGCAATAGGAAAAGCACTGGGAGAGATCGTGCTGGCGCTGTTACGTGGCCCTGAAGCATATGTGTCCTGGTGGAAAATGCAGCTGGAAGAAACGCTCAAAGAAGAAGCCGTCGCCCTGATCAGCCTTATTCCCGAACTGGAATTGCTCATCGGTCCGCAGGAAGACTTGAAGCCCTTGAGTCTGTTGGAGAGACAGCGCCATCTCCAGACTTCCCTCAACGCGTTTATTCGTGTCCTCGCCAAAGCCAATCATCCGCTCGTCCTTTTTGTCGACGATATCCAGTGGTCCGATTCTGCATCGCGACAGTGGATCGAGCAAGTGCCGGAGGCTTTGGGCGATGTGCATATGATGCTGGTACTGGTCTATCGCGAAAAGGAAACCGCCAATTTGCCCCTCGTAAGTGGCTTTTTGGAACGCCTGCGCCAGTCCACGTCCGTCGAACAAAACCTAAGCCTTGGACCACTTCTGGCAGATGATATCGAAGAACTCGTCGCTGATACCTTGCGGGCCGACAAAGTCGAAGTCCGCGATTTGGCACAATTGATTACAGATAAAACACATGGAAACGCCTTCTTCGTTCACCAGTTCCTCATTTCCCTTTATGAAAATGAGCATGTGCGTTTTGATTTCAAAACCAAAAAATGGGGCTGGAACATCAAGGCTATTCAGGAATTGGATGTCACCGATAATGTTGTTTCTTTTTTAGCAGAAAAATTAAAAAAACTAGACCCCCAAATACAGCGCGCGCTAATGCTCGGTGCCTGCCTCGGCAATAGCTTTGAATTGGAAGAACTCCAGTTGATTGTGGATCACAGTGAAGAGCAGCTGGAAGGTTTTGTCCAAAGCGCAGAAGCTGAGGGTTTTCTTTTGATCAAAGAAGGAACCTTTATTGAAGATACTGGAGAAGAGCGGGCTACGATTTGTAAATTTATTCATGACCGCGTGCAGCAAGCCGTCTATTCACTGATCAGTGAAGAAGACCTGATGCATTTCAATCTTTCGGCAGCGCGTAGCCTCTCCAAAGGCTTATCGGCGGGGAGGCGCGAAGACCGCATTTTTGAAATCGCGAACAGCTTTATTGCGGCTTCTCCGCTGGTAGAAGGGAATGATGAAAAGCTGGTTGCTGCGAGAATTTGTCAGCAAGCTGGAAAGAAAGCCCTGGATACCGCTTCGCCGGAAATGGCGCATCGCTACCTCAAGCAAGGCATCAGTTTTTTGCCCGAAAACAGCTGGAAAGAGCATTACGAAACCAGCTTCTCGCTTACCCGAACAGCAGGCCTTGCAGCCTACGGAGAGTCTGACCTTGAGGCAGTTAGGCATTATGCGACCTTGATTCGCGCACATGGAAAGGATGCACTCGACAAGAGTATTTCCTATCGCATGGAGATCGATATTGCCGATGCAGAACAGAAGATGGAAGTCGCCGCCGATGCTGCGGTAGAAGCTTTACAGAGCCTGGGAGTCAAAGTGCCGCGCCGCCCATCACAGCTTCAGGTAGGTAAGATGCTGATCAAATCTCTGTGGAAACTCAGAGGCATGAAAGGGGACGATTTGGTCAAACTTCCCCGCATGACCAGCCCTCGCGCACTGGCTATTGTTGATATTATTGCAAGCGTGGCCGCGTCTGCATACCGTAGCTCTCCTGAGCTTTTTGCCTACCTCACGATTGAGTCTGTGCTTACTTCTGTCAAGCATGGAAACGCTCCGGCATCGGGTTTTGGCTACGCGACGTATGGCGTTATTCTCCTCGCTGCGATGAAGAATTTTGACCGGGGAATTGATTTTGGAAAAGCTGGAATGGAGATTTGTAATCAATTTCCTACGCGATCTTTTTTTCCTAAAACTGCCGTCTCATTTGCTACTCCGCTCGTGATATGGGAGCAACATATGCGTGCTTCTGTAGAGCTACTACATGAGGCGATGATTGTTGGTAAAGAAGTCGGCGATCCTTCCTTTATGGGTTCTGCCGGAAGTTCATTTCATCGCCAGCAGTTTTGGATGGGAAAAAATCTGCCAGAGATGGGAGAGCCTATCCAGCACACGATCGAAGCATGCAAAAAAGCCCGCCAGGAATTTCCCACAGGTGAGCTGAAAGGAATTCTACAGATATCGCGTCAGATGATGGGGCATTCCCCTGCGTCAATAGCGGAATCTCCTTATTTCCAGGATGAAGAGACATTTTTGAAAACCTTGAAAAAGGCTGGTGACATGTCTCCTATCTACTTTTTTTATACAGAAAAAATGGCCCAGCATTTCTATGAAGGGCGGGATGAGGAAGTACTTCACATTTTTGAAGAAGCTCAACCTTATAAGCAAGGCGTTTTGGGCTTATATGAATGGCCTGTTTCGCTTTTTTATAACGCGATGGCGCAGTTGCTGGTAGATGATAGTAGAAGACTGTCCGAAACTTTTATCAAAAAAAATATTAAACGCTTAGCCATCTGGAGCGAGCGCTGCGCCGATAATTTTGGGCATATGCACGCTATTTTGAAAGGTGAGTATGCTCGTTACCAAAATCGCCAGGGCGATGCCCTTGCCTCCTTCAGCGAAGCTATCCAGATAGGCCGTACTTCCGGCTTTATACATATGGAAGCGCTTGCCTGGGAACGTATCGGGATGTTACAGCGTGCGATGGGAAATGATATGCTGGCGGAGACTTCACTCGTTCAGGCGGCGGAGCGCTATCAGCGATGGGGCTGTACGACAAGGCTCGAATACCTTCAGAATATAATTACTGATATAGACTGGAGCACGGGTGGTTCGCGGAATACCTTGCAGAATACCACCCGATTCTCCGGCACTTCGAATTACGGCCAACTCGATGTCAGCACCGTAATCAAAGCCGCCCAAACCCTTTCGGGCGAGGTGGTGCGCGAAAATCTCTTTAGCCGCATGGTGGATATTCTGGCAGAAAATGCCGGAGCAGAACGGGCCGTTTTATTGCTGCCCTACGAAGATGGCGACTGGCAGATCGCAGCCCAGACCGAGTCTGAAGATAACCGCAAGTGGCCCATGTCACTTGTGACTTACGCGAGCCATACCCGTGAAACGATCATGCTTGAAGACGCCAGCACTTCAAACGACTATGAGGACGATCCATACATGATCGCATATGCACCCAAATCTGTATTGTGCATGCCTATTCTGCGTGACAATCAGGTGCAGGGAATTGTGTATTTGGAAAATAATCTGATGGTAGGTGCTTTTGATGAAAAGCGCCTGGAGATGCTTCGAATTTTGTCAGCACAGCTCGCTATTTCCTTTGAAAATGCGACGCTTTATGAAAGTCTGGAGGCTCGCGTGGAGGAACGTACAGCAGAGGTTGTGCGGCAAAAAGACGAAATTGAAGCGGCACTCGACAAACTCCAGCAGGCGCAGTTGCAGCTGTTGGAATCAGAAAAAATGGCTTCACTGGGACAGCTTACTGCGGGTATTGCGCACGAGATCAACAATCCTGTCAACTTCATCATGGCAGGTATTCGCTCCATGCGTCGCAACATGAAAGAGGTGCTCGGTATCTGGCAGGAATACGATAAGCTCGACCCTGAAAACGCAGCTGCGCTTTTGCCCAAAATACGCGACAAAATTGAAGAAGATGATTTGGATGAAACTGTCGAAGAAGTCTTTGAACTGGCGGAGAGTATCGAGCGGGGAGCGGTAAGGACCGCTGAGATTGTACGCGGCCTTCGGTTGTTCTCGCGCCTCGATGAAGGTGAATTCAAGCGCGTCGAGTTGCACGAATCACTGGAAGCATCCTTGCTGATGCTTCGTAGCCAATACAAAAACCGCATTGAGGTCGTGAAGGATTTTGGGAAAATTCCCGAAATCGAATGCCTCGCGGGTAAGCTCAATCAAGTATTTATGAATATCCTCTCAAATGCAATCCAGGCAATTGAAGGGGAGGGAACGATCAGCATTAAAACGCATAGAAAAGATGCCGATCATATAGAAATTGTTATTCGTGACTCCGGACCGGGAATACCCCTGGACGTTCAGAACCGCATATTTGACCCCTTCTTTACAACAAAAGATGTGGGACAGGGAACGGGACTTGGACTATCCATCTCGCACGGAATTATTGAACAGCATCATGGCAAAATCTGGATAGAAAGTGCGTCAGGGGAAGGGACCGCTTTCTTTATTATGTTACCTGTAAAACAACCAAGGGATAATGAGTAAGAAAAAATGGAATGTGCTTTTTGTAGATGATGAACCAGACAACTGTCTCGTGTTTAAATCGACCTTTAGGCGCTCCTATAATGTGTTTACAGCCAGTTCTGGAGAGGAAGGACTGGAGATTTTAGGGCGTGAAAAAATCCATCTGATCCTTACGGATCAGCGCATGCCTGGCATGACCGGCGTAGAGTTTTTGACCAAGCTGGTGCCACTATATCCCGAGCCCATGCGCATCGTCGTGACGGGCTACAGCGATATTGAAGCGGTGATTAATGCGATCAATAATGGGCAGGTTTTTCGCTACATATTAAAACCGTGGAACGATACAGAACTCGATGGCGTGATGCAGCAGGCGCTGGAATTATACGAGTTGCGAATTCAGAATCGAGAGCTTCTCAACAACCTTCAGTTGAAAATAGAAGAACAGGCGCAGACGTTGAAGCTGTTTTCGCGCTATGTGCCAGAGACGATTGTATCTAAGTCACTGAAAGGTGATGAAGGATTATTTGAGGGCGAAGTACGCCATGTGGCAGTGTTATTCTGCGATATTCGGGGTTTTACAAAACTGAGTGAACAGCTTCCTCCGCAGGAGGTCGTCAGCTTTTTGAACGACTACTACGCCATCATGACCGAAGAAGTCGAAGCGCACGAAGGATCCATAGGCCAGTATACTGGTGACGAAGTATTTGCCACCTTTGGTGCATTGCAAAATCTGGCGAATCCCGAGCAGTCTGCTGTGCGCTGCGCCATGGATATGATCAAAGCGCTGGAGAAGCTCAATACCATGTATGAAGGCCGCGTCCCCGAGCCGATCCGCGTGGGAATCGGCATTAATGCCGGCGAAGTGGTAGCAGGAACTCTTGGCTCTCATGCGCGCCTTGTCTACACCGTCACAGGCGACACCGTCAACACCGGCAAGCGCATCGAGCAGCTCACCAAAAAGCACCCCAACGGCATCCTCATGAGTGAAGGCACTTTCCAAAAACTGGATGCTTCTATCGTCTGTGATCCGTGCGATCCGGTGATTGTAAAAGGTAAGGCGGAGGCGTTGCAGTTGTATTTGATAGCGAGCTGAATTGAAAATTGAGAATGGAGAATTGAAAATGGGTTTCTTCTTTGCTGTTCGATACTTGATCCTCGCTCCTTGATACTAAGAACAGAGGATCGAAGAGCGAGGATTTTTAGGTTCGATGGTCAAAGCTTTAGGTTCGAAGTCTTGCCAGCAGCTAGAGGCCAGAAGCTAGTAGCCTATTTTCACCAACTTCTTCCTTTCCAGCCTCGGCTTGAAGCAGAAGTATCATAAATAGCATATTGAGAAATTACAATTAGCCTATCTCCGAACGTTAATATTTGGGGGTCTTCCTTTTTGTGGTCGCCAGATCGAGTTTGTGGCAGAACTTTGCTGAATGGAGGTGTTGTTTGAGAGAAGCCATTATTTCCTATTAAAGAAATAGAAAATATGGCTGTGTAGAAATAAATTAATTCAATAGTGCATACTTAGGATGTTGAATTGATCTGCCCTAACCTTTCACAAGGTTAGGGCAGATCAATTATTTAATGACAATGATTTTTTGACTTATTTTCCTCCCTTCAAGTTCAAGGGAGGCGATATACAATCTCTCCTCTACTTCCTTACCGGAAGTAGCACACCTTTGAAGCGCTGGTTCGGGTTGAAATAGCGATTGGCGGCGGCCTTTATCTTTGCGGCGTTGAGTGCGTTTACGCGCATGAGATTGTTGTTGATCTCATTAGGCTCAAGGCCGTTTTGGTACATGAGGTTAAGCTGTCCCATCCAGTAGCCGTTGTCTTCTAGGCCTACCTGGATTTCCTTGCGCATGGTTTCCTGTACCTTTTGGAGATTGGTTTCAGAAGGGCCATTTTCTTTCAAGGCTTTAATCTGTTCCTCCACAATCGAAATAAGCAGGTCCACATTAGCCGGAGCACAGGAAAACGAAACGGTGATCGCGTAAGTCTCGACAGGATAGTGGCTGCGCGACGGACGCACTCCAACACCGTATACTTTGCCTTGCTCTTCACGCATAGACTCGCGAAGCATAATGCTTAGCGTTTGTGTCATTGCGTTCATCTCCACCATGTTACGGAGGTTCCACTCCATATCGCCGTGATACATCAGGCGCACGGTGCTTTGGTCTTCGGTTCCCTTACGTATGATGAGCTCTCTGTCTCCTGCACTGCGGCGAATACCAAGGTCTTTTTGAGGCTCTGTTTTTCCATTGCCAGGAAGTGAACCGAGGTAGCGGGCAGCCAAGTCAGGGAAGGTGCTTTCATCGATATTTCCTACAAACATAAACGTGAAGTCACTGGCATTGCTGAAGCGCTTTTTGAAAATCTCATGCGCTTTGTCCAGTTTAACTTTGTCCAAAAACTCAACTGACATAGCCTCACGACGAGGGTGATCATTGTAGATATCCTTATTCATTTCACGATAAAAGTGTCCGCTTGGGCTGTTGAAGCGATTTTTTACAAAAGACTTCTGACGCGTCATCATTGAATTGAAAGCAGCCTCATCCTTTAATGGATTGGTGCAGTAAAGGTGGATCATCTGTAGTGCCGTTTCAAAATCAGCTACACTACTAGAACCCGAAAACCCGTCCTGAATTTCACCAACATACGGAGAAACGCGCACGACCTTGTCGCTCATATACTTGTCGAGCTGTTGCGCAGTATAAGGTCCGAGACCTGATGAGGATACAATGGCATCGCTCATGCTGGCGCTTTGGAACTCATCATCATCGACCATAGCATGACCACCAGGACTGAAAGCACTGATGCGAATTTCGTCGTTTTTAAAGTCGGTCTTCTTATAAATGACCTTAACGCCATTTGGGAAGATCAACTCGTGGACGCCTAGTTTTTCATGATACATATTGGCATTGGCAGGAGAAGATTTTGGGAAAGACGCCATAAGCGGTTTGTCGGCAGTTTCGTCTTCATACGGAGCGATTTCACGCCCGGTGATCGAAGCAAGTACATTCTTTACACCTTGTTTGGTAGGAACAGGGCTGTCAGCCTTTTCGATTCCGGTCATGACGACCACGCGGTTTTCCTCTGTAACCCATCGACGGATCATGAAGTTAACTTCCTCCAGGCTAAGGGTAGGAATCAGTGCTTTATAAAGATTGAGTCTTTGGGTAGGATTTAACGCTGGTCTATTGGTAAGGAAGTGCTGAACAAAGGCACCGATCACACGCCGCGACGGCGTCTTGCCGTCTTCGTTCACCGATTTTTCTAATCCTGTGATAATAGACTTTGTCGCACGATCCATTTCCGACTGGGTAAAGCCGTGGCGCATAGCGCGCTCATTTTCCACCAACAATGCCTCTAATCCAGCTTTATGTCCTCCGTCAGGAACGATAGCAAAAGAAGAATACGTGTCAGTATTTCCTACCATTCTACCATAACCAGTATATGCATAGGAAAAGGGTGGCTTTTCTGATTGGATGAGCTCAGAGAGACGAGCGTCAAGCATACTATTGACCACAGAACCGATAACACCATTGCGGAAGCTAAGCATATTGCCAGCAGACTTACGAGGATGTTTGTAGGCTAATTGAACCACATTGTATGAAGCCTCTTTGTCAGTTGCGATAGCGATTTGTGTTTCCTTATGTGCGGGTACATCAAATTGAACGCGCTCACGCGGGTTTTCCAGGCGTGGAATACGATTGAATCGCTCTTTTACCAAGTTCTCTACGTCATCCACATCAATATCACCTACGACCACAACGGCCATGAGGTCCGGGCGGTACCAGTCGTTGTAGAAGTTGCGGAGCGTCTCAGGCTTGAATACTTCAAGCGTGTCTTTCTTTCCGATAGGTAAGCGCTTCGCATAATGTGAGTCATAGAACATCGCAGGAAATGTCTTGGACTGCATGCGCTGGTTTGCGCCGCGGCGCAAGCGCCACTCTTCGATTACTACACCACGCTCTGCTTCGATCTCCTCATCTTCCATGAGTACTCCGCTGGCCCAGTCCTCAATAATGAGCATGCCTTTGTGAAATAGCTCAGTAGAGTCAGTAGGTACGCGAAGCATATATACTGTTTCGTCGAAGCTGGTATACGCATTGAGGTGTGCACCAAACTTCACCCCTGATGATTCCAGAAAATTGATCAGATCATGCTTGGGGAAATTGCGTGTGCCATTGAAGGCCATATGCTCCACAAAGTGAGCGAGGCCTTGTTGATCGTCGTTTTCTAATATCGAGCCTGCCTTCAGGACGAGGCGTAGCTCAGCAAAATCAGCTGGCTTTCCATTCGACTTGATATAGTAGGTCATGCCGTTTGAGAGGACGCCTTTGCGGACGGTATTGTCAAATGGAATGGGCCCTTTAGGGTTGAAACCGTCGGGAAGCTGAGGAGCGGGCATAAGTTTATCCAGGTCAGCATCAGGATCGAATCCTTTGGTCTCCATAGGGACAGAGGTGTTTGGCTTCGCTGTTTTGACAGGGGAAGGGCGAACCATCTTGTCTTCTGCTCGCGCTTTTGCTCTTTCTTTGGCTGCTGCTTTAGCAGCTTCTGCCTTTTTGACTGCTGCTTCTTTTGCGAATGTATCCGCTTGAGCAGTGGTTGTAGGGGCGGGGGAGGCGATGGGTTTTGTACTGTTACAAGCCCACAGAAGGAGTAAGCTTGCAGTGGTAATGAGTAAAAGGAGCTTTTTAATTTCCATGTTTATTGTGATTGATTCCTAATTGCTAGTATGATTCAAAGATAATGAAGATTCTGTTGGGGGATTTTTTTGGGTAGTGGTCAGACGGCTTAAGTGGTCAGACGGCTAAAGTGGTCAGACGACTAAAGTGGTCAGACCACTTGCGGGCGCGCGCATGCGCCTAACCGTAAAGCGTTAGACGGCGAAATCGGGCTTTGATCAACAAAATGCAACCAACTAATTAAAATTATTCAAAAAAAGTCGCGCTAAAGCCCGCCTTAGCAGTAAATTCGCCGCAAACATTGTCTCTAACTGAACAGGTCTTTCTTATAAAAATAAAAATCGACTGCATGATGGTCATAAAGCCATCTCTGATCAAGCAGGGAGTCTTCTGAAAAAGATGAACTCACTTTGGCCTTATGCGAAAAGACCGAACGATATCTGATTTTTATAGGCAAGCTCTTTTAACCCTCCAAATCATAAAACGCCATGACCCTCGAAGAATTTCTCCATCATCCGGAAACCACACGAATCATTACCCAAGGTTTAGCAGAGGATATCAAAGAAGGTGACCATACGAGTCTCAGTACAATTCCCGCTGGCACCAAAGCCAAGGCCCGTTGCCTCGTCAAAGGAGATGGAATCCTCGCTGGAGTTGCTTTTGCAGAGCAGGTTGCCCTAGCTGTCAATCCCGATTTTGATATCGATATCCGCATTCCAGATGGAGAGAGGGTGAAGCATGGTGACGAAGCATTCTATATCAGTGGTGAGGCACGTGATATCCTGCAGGCGGAGCGCCTGCTCCTGAACGCGATGCAGCGCATGAGCGGCATCGCGACGATGTCTCGCCAGGTTACCGATCTGCTCGAAGGTACAGGCTGCAAAGTGTTAGATACACGTAAGACGACACCTTTGGTGCGTCACCTCGAAAAGTGGGCCGTGGCCATCGGTGGAGGCGTTAATCACCGTTTTGGATTGTATGATATGATCCTGATCAAAGACAACCACATCGATGTCGCCGGAGGTATAGGACCAGCCCTGAGTGCTGCCAAAACATACACCAAGGACAAAAATCTTGGTATTCAGATTGAGATCGAAACGCGTAGCCTGGACGAGGTGCAAGCAGTGCTTGACGAAGGCGGTGCCGATAGAATTTTGCTCGATAACATGAATAACGAAACACTTTCCAAGGCTGTTAGTCTTATAGGCGATCGTTGTGCTACGGAAGCTTCAGGAGGCATTACGCTCGAGACTGTTCGTGGCGTAGCCGAAACAGGAGTTGATTATGTATCAATGGGAGCTTTAACACACTCATATACAAGTCTCGATATTAGTTTAAAAGTAATGATTGAAAAGTGAAAGTATAACTTTCGTGATTGATTGTGAAACTTTAATTCGGGTTGGCAGTATAAGTTCCTGATTTAAGAAAGTACCAAACAAGACTCTATGCCGCAAACTCAGGAAGAATCATTACAAGGTAGGCCTCTCACGCGCTTTTTTCGACTATTGCAAATAGATCGAAAGGCCATCTTGTATATCTATCTTTATGCGATTTTCAATGGGCTTATAAATTTGAGTTTGCCGTTGGGTATTCAGGCGATTATTGGCCTTACCCTTGCTGACGAACTCTCTACTTCCTGGATCATATTAATTGTTGTTGTGACGCTGGGAACTGTCGTGTCGGGATTTATGCAGATTATGCAGATTTCGATTACGGAAATGATTCAGCAAAAAGTCTTTACGAGAGCAGCGTTTGAATTTTCGTATCGACTGCCGCGTATTCGGATGGAAGCACTTCATGAGTACTATCCACCCGAGTTGGTTAACCGCTTTTTTGATGTGATGAATGTCCAAAAAGGCCTTCCAAAGATTCTAATCGACCTTTCTACTGCTATTTTGCAGATTTTCTTCGGTCTTATCCTACTTTCCTTTTACAACTCTGCTTTTGTCTTTTTTGGAATAGCGCTTTTATTAATCCTCTTCTTGATTTTCCGGTTTACAGGTCCCAAAGGTTTGAAAACCAGCATAGAAGAGTCTAACTATAAATATGAAGTTGCTTATTGGCTGGAGGAAATAGGCCGTACTGTTTCTACTTTCAAATTGGCGGGTAAAACAAATATTGCCCTCGATAATACAAACAGACTTACAAGCAAATACCTCAAGGCTCGCAAGGCTCACTTTCGTGTATTGCTTTTTCAATTTGGAAATGTTGTTGCCTTCAAAACGATTGTAACAGCAGGCCTTCTGATCCTCGGTAGTTTTCTCTTGATCGAGCGTCAGATTAACCTTGGACAATTTGTCGCTTCTGAAATCATCATTCTCCTCATCATTGCTTCAGTTGAAAAAATTATTCTGAACATGGAGACGATTTATGATGTCTTGACGGGTTTGGAAAAAATTGGGAAAGTAACTGATCTCCCGCTTGAAAGACCTGAGGGTTTGGACTACAGTACTACACCATCAGCAAAGGGAATGGCAGTGGAACTGCGAGATGTGAGTTTTACATTTCCAGGTGAAACGATCCCTGTTCTCAAAGACATCAATATTGCGATTGGTCAAAAAGAAAAAATATGCATTGCTGGTGAAAGTGGCTCTGGCAAAACATTACTACTGAGTATTATCTCTGGAATTTATGAACGATTCGAAGGTGGATTGATCTACAATAATCTTCCTTTCAATAATTACGATATCGTTTCTCTGAGAAGCTATATAGGTGATATTCTCTCTCAAAAGACGCTTTTCCGTGGGACGATTTTGGAAAATATCACCATGGGTCGTGATGGCATGACCTTAAAGGACGTGCAGTGGGCGATTGAGAACGTCGGTTTGACGCATTATATCAATGGACTCCACGAAGGATTGAACACTGTACTTGCGCCCGAAGGTCGGCAGCTGCCGCGTTCGGTGGTGCGCCGCCTCATTATGGCGAAGGCCATCGCGAAGCGCCCCCAACTCGTCGTCATGGACGATATCGCACCGACCAACCGTCAGGACATCCGCGAAGACATTTTTAATTTCTTGTGTATGGAAGAGTGCTGGACACTGGTAGGAGCTACAAACGATCCTGCATTCGCCAGTCGCTGTGACAGAGTATATGTCATGTCCCAGGGAACGATTATCGATCAAGGCAGCTACGAGAGCATGGCATCCCGACATCCTTTACTATTTGCCTCTTAAAAATGAACCATTATTCATTAAATCATTTGTCATATATCATGAAAACCTCTAATGACCCAATGACGAATGATCAAATTAGCTAATCATCAAATCAAACATGCTTAATATATCCAATATAAAAGTTGATGAAGCGCCAATCGTGCAGAAGTATGACGCCTTTAGGAAGGTGATCAACCCTGCATTTGCAAAGGCGTTGACCTATTGGATATTGGGGACCTTGGTTGCCTTTGTGATACTATTGTTTTTGCCCTGGACTCAAAATATTCAAGGGAAAGGAAAACTGACCTCCTTGCTGCCTTCACAGCGTCCGCAGGTTATTCCTTCCAATATCGACGGCCGGATTGAAGCCTGGTATGTGGCAGAAGGTGATACCGTGCGAAAAGGAGATACCATCGCTCATGTATCAGAGATAAAGTATGAGCTAGCCGACCCTGAGCTTTTGTCACGAACACAAGAACAATTGGACGCCAAACGCACCGGTATGAAAGCATATCAGGACAAAGCATCTGCGCTTTCAAGTCAGATTGCAGCTTTGGGAAGGACACTTGATCTTAAGTTGCAGCAGTTAGATAATAAAATACGCCAGACGACTTTTAAATTTCAGGCAGACAGCATTGACCTGATCGCGACTGACACCGCTCGTGCTGTTGCCTTTCGCCAGTATAACCGTACTGATTCACTCTTTAGCATGGGGATCAAATCGCGTACGCAGCGTGAAGATAAATTGAACAAATACCAGGGAACTCAAGCGAAATATCAGTCCCAGCAAAACAAGGTGCTTGTCGCACAACAGGAGTTGCTTAATGCACGGATTGAGCGCAACAATACCCCGAACGAGTATCGCGAAAAAATAGCCAAAGCAGAATCAGATAGGCAATCGGCCCTTTCGGCATTTTATGCCGCTCAGGGCGAAATCGCCAAGATGCAGAACTTGCTATCTAACTATGAGCAGCGTGTCGGTTTTCGTTATATAAAAGCTCCCAAGGACGGTTTTATCAATAAAGCCTTTACGCCAGGTATCGGTGAAACGGTCAAGCCTGGGCAACCGATTGTGAGCATTATTCCACTGGAATTCCAGTTGGCCGCGGAGGTATTTATCCGTCCAGTTGATCTTCCGTTGGTGAGGAAGGGTGAGAAGGTTCGTCTTCAGTTTGACGGCTGGCCCGCTATTGTATTCTCAGGTTGGCCCAATGCCAGTTTCGGAACCTTTGGAGGAAAAGTCTTTGCCGTCGAAACCAATATTAGCGACAATGGACTTTATAGACTGCTCATCGAACCTGATGAACTCGAATCCTCCTGGCCAGAACCGTTGCGAGTAGGATCGGGTGTGCAAGGTTTTGCTTTGCTCAAAGATGTTCCACTCTGGTATGAGCTTTGGCGCCAGCTCAACGGGTTCCCGCCGGACTTTTATACAGAGCAGATTGTTAAAAAGGACTTAGGTGGAAAAAAGAAGTAAATGGCTATTAGCTTTTTGCTGTTGGCGATTGGCTTAATCGTCATAATATGCCCTCTCATTTCATGCCAAAAGGTAAATACATTATTGTAATGTTTTTCATTCATCTCATCATAAAACCAGTAAGGTATCTGGCACTTTCGTGCTTGTTGCTTGCGTGCGTTTTTGGGCAAAATCCTGATAGTAGTTATGTTCTAGGTGTAGAAGCGTATTTTGAGATGATCAAGCGAAATCATCCCATTGCAAAACAAGCGTCCCTATTGCCTAGAACCGCAAAAGCTCAACTGCTGCAAGCCCGTGGTGCATTTGATCCCAAACTCTATGGTGATTTTGAAAACAAAACTTATAAAGAAACAGAGTACTTCAGCATCGTTAATGGTGGCCTGAAAGTACCGAGTTGGTACGGAATCGAATTTAAGGCTGACTATAGCTACGCTCAGGGAAGCTTTATAAACCCAAAGGACAACCTGCCCGACCAAGGCCTGCTCGGTGCAGGCCTGAGTGTTTCGCTTGGGCGCGGCTTGTGGATAGACCAGCGAAGGGCAGTACTGAGGCAAGCGAAAATTTTCCAGGAAGCCTCCGAGGCCGAGCGCCTTATCGCACTGAATGATTTGCTACTAGAAGCAACTGAGCGCTACGTCGCATGGGCTGTAGCGCAAGACCAACTTGGTATTCTGGAAGGAGCAGCTCGCATCAGTGCTGATCGCCTGGAATGGGTACGCGAATCATACCGAGTAGGGGATGAGCCAGCGATCGATACGGTGGAAGCTACCATCCAGCTCCAAAACGTAATCTTACTGCTGCAATCTGCTCAGATATCGTTACAGCGTTCGCGCCTGGAAGTGGCTACCTTTTTGTGGAACGATGACGGAGTTCCGTTGGAGTTACAGGACCGCACCATTCCTGGTGATCTTGACCCTGTGTATTTGGGTGAAGACCCATCGGCGCGCATGCTGGATACGATGCTTTCGCGTTTGAATACGCTCCATCCTCAAATGTTGGCTTATCGCTTTAAATTGGCGACTCTGGAAGTCGACAGACGCCTTGCCGCCGAGAACCTAAAACCCAAGCTAAATTTTAACTATAATTTTCTCAACGAAAGCCTTGCTGCTGGCGATGGGTTTGGAACCTTTTATGCGCCTTTTGAAAATAATTATAAATGGGGTCTCGATCTTAGCTTTTCTCTTTTTATGCGAAAAGAACGAGGCAAACTTCAGGAAGTGAAAATCAAGCAGGAGCAGACTTCTTTGCAGCAAGATTTTAAACGCCAGGAGCTAACCAATAAGATCGAGGCATACTACCTTGAATTGCTCAACCTCCGTCAGCAGTTTGCAACTGCAAGTAGCGCCGTCGGTAATTATGAGCGCATGCTCGAAGTTGAGGAAATTAAATTCCGCCTGGGAGAGAGCTCCCTCTTTCTCATCAACTCCCGCCAGAACAAACTGATCGACGCGCAACTCAAGCGTATCGCCCTTCAAGGCAAGCTCTTCAAATCACGCGCGGGCCTTGCCTGGGCAAGTGGAGTCTTCTTTTAGCGCTGAAGAAGCGCCTCCCTGAGGTCGGCGCAGTGGAAATTCAATATCGCTTTAGCATATTAATCCTTTCATTATTGCCCGGTCATTTATGGCCTGGGGCAAAAATTCAATATCGCTTTAGCATATTGATTCTTTCATTATTGCCCAATGATTTATAATCAGGGGCGGAAAAAGAAATCGCTTCGCGATTGTATGATTGCCCAGACCATAAATGGTCGGGCAATAGTGAAAGTTTTTGATGCTAAAGCCTCAAGAGTTTATAAATGAAATTTTAGGGCGAAAATGTTTCACCTCACCTCAACAAAAAAAGCCCCCCAAAGGGAGGCTCTTCATTGCGGCGGCGTAGGAGCCGCTTTTCATTGAAATCGCGAAGCGATTTTGCTTCATTGCCCAAGCGAAGCGAGGGTTCTTAATTAAGCTTGTCTTTCTCTGTGGTGAGCACCTTGAGTTTTGTCTTTTCGATCTCAAGCGCACTTTCATGCTCCGCCTGAGTCTTCTTATTGTTCTCAAGCTCCTTTTCTACCTCAGCGAGTTTCGCTTGTAGCTTTTCCAAGTCAGCCTTAAGGCCAGCTTGATCCTTTGATAGCTTCTGGCTTTCCTCGGTTGTTTTGGCAAGAGTCTCAGTAGCTTTTGTAACAAGCTCCTGCTGAGCAGTAATCTGCTCGTTCATTTTCTTGAGACGTGCAGCGCGATCAAGAGAAGCCATCCATACTTTGGCAGCTTTCATCACTTCAGGGTACTTTTCACTATTCATGAAGTTGTAGTTACCTGCTGAAATAAAGAGAACCATACGGGTTTTTCCAGGATGGTTTTTATCCTCTTCCAAGCGGTAGTAATAGTCCAGCGTCAGGGGAGAAATATCCGTGAAGATCACACCTTCAAAAGCTTCTACACCTTTAAAGCTTTTGGACTTTGCATTGGCAGCATTTTTAAACTGCTCACTGATCACGAGTTCGAGATTGTCTGTAGTTCCATACAGATATGTGCTTATGCCATTTGCTGTTGGAGATACTTTTTTAACAAAATCGAAAGTCATTTCTTTAACGGCATCGATACCTTTATTGCTCATGTCTGGGCCTTGAGCAACCATGAGAGATGCAAGTAAAAGAGCAAGAATAAGAAGGATTGGCTTTTTCATAGCGATTGTATTTGAGTTCTATATGTGTGTTTAGATGTACTTGTCCCCAAAACGTCACCATTGGCACAAGCTTGTATTTTGGGGCTTATTTCTTTAAAAAGGGCCTTGTCCACTATAAAAAAGGCTTTGTCCCCTATCTTGCGGTGGTAATTCGCGTAACTGGGCTACCTTTGTAATATCTAACAAGCATCTACCGAATATGATACGTCGATTTTTAAGTTTCCTAATACTGCTCTTGCCATTAGTGCTGGCTGCTCAGGTTTTTAACCCCGTTACTTGGGATGTGAGCACACGTGCGTCGGGTGAAGGCGAGTGTGAGGTAGTCTTCAAAGCTACCATTGAAGGTGATTGGCACCTTTATTCTCAGTTTGTGGCTGAAGGCGGACCTGTTCCCACTTCCATCAATCTTGAAGGCGCCGATGGTGCCGAGTTTCCTGGGCCAGCCAAAGAGCTGGGTGATTTGCATAAAGGCTTTGACAAGACCTTTGATATGGATGTGTCTTACTTTGAAAAAAAGGTAACATTCATTCAAAAGGTAAAGCTGTCCAAAAGTCCAGCACGTGTGAAGGGATATCTTAACTTCATGGTATGTAACGATGAGCGTTGCCTTCCGCCTACCGATGTCGAATTTGACTTCACAGTTGAGTCTGAGAGTTCTGCTCCTGCCAAAGATGGCCAAGGGAAGACTGAAGAGCCTGCGCCTGCGGAAACGAAAGTTGACGAAGGCAAGAAGACTGTCGCAGAGACAAAGCCTGAGCCTGTAAAGGAAGAACTGCCAAAGGTCGGAACATCTACTATTGAAGAAGCCAAAGATAAAGTAGCATCTATTGCAGAAGAAGCAAAGGAAGAAGCCGCTGCCTTGGTAGAAGAAGCCCTTGATAATCAAGACGAGGCTGATGGTGAAGGAGATGCTGAAGGCGATGCCGCGGGGGATGCCGCCGCTGAAAAGAATGCCACGCAATCAGTAGACCCAAACTCAGTACAAGCTGTTTCTGGTGCTGCTTCTCTTTTTTCACTGTTGGGAGAAGAAAACCCTTTAGGAAATACGAATCTGGATAAACCCGCAGCTGAGTGCGGTAATCAGGAAGCAAAAAAGCAGAAGGGCTTTTTACTTAACCTGCTACTTGGATTTTTGGGTGGACTCGCTGCTTTGTTGACACCTTGTGTGTTCCCGATGATTCCATTGACGGTTAGCTTTTTTACTAAAAGTTCTCAAGACCGCGCGAGTGGATTGAAAAATGCTTTTCTATATAGTGGTGCGATTGTAGGAATTTACTTTTTACTTTCATTGCCGATTCACCTTGTTAACAATAAGAATATCCTCAATGATATGGCAACCAGTATGCCATTGAATTTGGTGTTTTTTGCTGTGTTTGTATTTTTTGCTTTTTCATTTTTCGGCTATTATGAATTGACGCTCCCAAGCGGTTTTGTTAACAAAATCAGTAGCAAGTCTTCATTGGGTGGTTTTCCTGGCATTTTCTTTATGGCGCTCACGCTTGCGCTTGTTTCATTTTCATGTACAGGACCTATCCTTGGTGCATTGTTGGGAAGTACACTTAGTGGAGCTTCATCCACCTGGGATGTTACGGGGGGCTTTTTAGGCTTTGGTCTTGGTCTCGGTTTGCCCTTTGGATTATTTGCGGCCTTCCCTGGTATGCTCAATAGCCTCCCACAATCGGGCGGCTGGATGAACTCTGTTAAAGTGATCTTAGGTTTTGTTGAACTAGCCCTTGCGCTGAAGTTCTTCTCTACGGTTGACCTTACCCAGAACTGGGATATCCTTCGCTATGAGCTTTTCCTCGGTCTTTGGATTGTGATTGCATTCCTAACAGCGATGTATCTCTTCGGGTTTATTCGCTTTCCGCATGATGGGCCTAAGTCCAAATTGCCAACATGGCGATGGGTTACCGGGATTTTATTCCTCCTTATGGGAGCATATATGGCAATGGGATTTGCGAAGGACGACCGCACAGGAATGTATGTTACTCCACCGGTTCTATCTGGAATTATACCACCTGCAACGATTAATTACTTTAACCCTGGTAAGCCTGTTGATCCTGCGATCAAAGCTCGTTTTCCTTCATTTACAAAATGCGCCAATAACCTTGATTGTTTCAAGGATTTGCAGGAAGGAATGACTTATGCTAAAGAAACCAACAAGCCAGTCTTTGTAGACTTTACGGGTCATGCTTGTCAAAACTGTCGTAAGATGGAAGACCAGGTGTGGAATAAGCCTAGCGTATATGACCATTTATATAAGGATTACGTTTTGGTATCCTTATATGTAGATGATAGAAAAAAACTCGACAGCCCGATCAAGGTGATGGTTCCTAATAAAGACGGCGGCGCCGAGGAGACACTCCGTACCGTTGGACGTAAGTGGGCAACGCTACAGACAGTAGCCTTTGCTAATAACTCCCAACCATACTATGTGCTTCTCAATTCTGACGGGTACTTACTGAGTAATCCAGTAGGTTATACGCCAGACCATAAAGAGTACCGCGACTACCTTCAATGTGGCCTTGAGCAGAGCAAAAAACTCCGCGCTCAGGCAGGAAAATAGGCATAAAACATATGCGATTAGCTGTTGGCTTTTAGCGATTGGCCAACCGCTAATCGCTAAAAGCCAACAGCTAATTAAGACCTATCTTTTCCGATCCCGTTTTTCTTTACTATTTTCGCTGTTAGGGCCATTGCCCTTTTTATCCAAACTCGAACAATAAGCAACCAACGCGACCATGTGGAAACGTTTCGTACGCGCAGTTAAATCACTTTTTGGTGGGCTCGTAAGCTCCATCGAAGACCCTAAGCTCATCCTTGAGCAAAACATCCGGGAGATGAATGATCAAATCCCGAAGATGAATGAAAACATAGCTACAGTTAAGGCTAACTCAACGCTTCTCGAAAAGGAATTTGCCAAGTATAAGCGTGAATACGCTGACCTTGCTTCCAAGATGAAAGCAGCCATTTCTGCTGGCCGTGATGATATCGCTCAGAATTATGCCCTCCGTCTGGAGAGTGTAAAGAGCCATATGGCCCAAACCAAGAGTAACTTTGACACCGCTAAGCGTGCCTATGAAAAGTCGCTTGAGGTGAAAAAAGTATTCATGCGTGAGCGTGAGAAGAAAATCAACGAGGCTAAGGACGCCCTCCGCGCACACGAACGTGCCAAGTGGCAGTCTAAAATCGCTGATACAATGGAGTCATTTGAAGTCGCTGGTGTGGACGCCACCCACGACGAAATGGTCAACCGTATCAATGAGCAGACAGCCCTGAATGAAGCTCGCATGGAAATGGCGCTTGATTCAGTTGATACTGATACTATGGCAATCGAAGAAGAAGCTGAAAAGCTTCGCGCTCAGGAACTTGTTAACAAGTTCAAGATTGACATGGGAATGATGGATAATTCCATCGAAACAGACGCAGGCGATCTTGATATCGACCTCGGCGAGAAAACATCAGCCTAATCTATTTTGATCATTAGTAATTAGTCATGAATAATTTTACATGATCTAATGACTAATTATCAATTATCAAATCAAAAACATGACTGGTGAAGAAAAAAGAAAACTCCTGAAAGAGCAGTACAAGCGTGACTTGCAGCTGCGGAAGGAGTTTCTTGATAAAGCAAAGGCCATGCGGCCTCAGGCGCGCATCAACAAGAGTCTCAATGAGATGATGGATGCATTCAACGATGACTCGGATGAGTGGATCGCCAAACTTGATGGCGACACTGCACTCACGGAGGCAAAGTTCGAAATGGCGCTCGACTCCGCAGCTGAGGCTGAGCGTGAGCTGGAAACGCTTGCGCATGAAGCTGAACTCGAAAAACTCAATGCTCGCAAACTCGTCGAGCAGATGAAGCGCGATATGGGGCTCCTTGAAGATGAGCCTTCTATCGAAATTGAAATCGAGGGAAGTGAAGACGAAATCAAATCGGAAATCGAAGCTGCACAAGCAGATGAGCCTGTAAAACTTCCAGAGCCTAAGCCCAAGCCGGGTAAGACGATGGGAGACTTTTAGCGTTCAGAGTGCAGAATTCAGAGTAGAAAGTTCAGAGTTTCAGAACCCTTTTAACTTTCAAATTTCTACTATGATCTTTCTACTCAAAATAAGAATACAAGGCGCTGGTTTTCAGCGCCTTTTTTATTGCCCTTTTTATTATATCGAAGTGCCCATATGAAACCCAGGATTATATATATCGACATGGATGATGTGCTATGTGATTTCAGTGGGAGATCCGCAGCGCGCAAAGCCCAAACCCCATCAATCGCCTATCCCCAAACGCAGTACGACTTCTTTCGCTCTTTGGAGCCTTTGCCTGACGCGATCGAAAGTGTATCCTATTTGAAAAAGCATCCACAATTCGATATTTACATCTTGACTGCGCCATCGGTGTATAATCCGATGTGCTACACCGAAAAACGTATGTGGGTGGAAGATCACCTTGGAATGGACATGGTAAAGCGTTTGATCATCAATCCGCACAAGCACCTGAACAAAGGTGATTACCTGATCGATGATCATGCATCAGGCTCAGGGCAGGATATGTTTGAGGGGAAGTTGCTCCATTTTGGGTCGCCTTCCTTTCCAAACTGGAAAGCCGTAATTGCCTATTTTGAGCAGGAATATCCATTGTGATGAAGCTCAAATCGACATTTCTAAGCCTGTGTGAAGATTACTGTTCTGATAAGGAATTGGTAGGAAAGCTTTGGAACGAAATCACCGAATCATACAACCAGAAAGGGCGGCATTATCATGACTTAAAGCATCTTGAAAACCTGTTGGCAGAGCTTGAAGCCTGTCGCAGCTTCATTCAGGATTGGAATGCAGTGCTGTTCGT
>JBGCFB010000161.1:0-5724 GCA_045106685.1 Bacteroidia bacterium
CCTCACACATTTATCCGTATATTTTGAAGATCGACTAAAACTCGACCTCTAAAAAACTCAAGTTGCTCGGCCCATGGGCCGAGCAACTTGAGAACGTTCTTCTATTTTTAACGCTGTGACACACTTAATGGAACACTACCATGAAATTGGATGAAATGCATGATCAATATGCTAAATGGGGGTATTGGTAAAAAGGAATGGAATACATTCTAAAAACAAAACCGTTTTTAGAAGCAAAAAACTATAAATGGTATTTTCAATTTTGGAAACCTTCTCAAGCACGAACATAAAATCATTATTGAGTTTATTGTCCTCAGTTTTAGCTTTCGTTTTTTGCTATTACCTAAAGCAAACCGAAATTCTTGAAATAGACGACATAACTAGGAAATGGATTTATTTAAATATATTTAACCGGCTGATCAAAGCTTCTATAAATAATTCTAATGCCATCATTAATGACGACCAGAAATACTATTCATAAAAAAAACTATAATCCAGATTAAGGTTCTTATTAAAAAGAGTTATTGTGTCACCTTCAAGTTTACTGAATTCTAAATAGTGGTTGACCCTTGCGAAAGAAAGAAGATCATTTTCAAAATAGTACTCGTTTCTACAAGTTCTATTTTCCTCAAAGCCCCATTCCTCTATGAGGCTTTTTCCATTTTCAATACCTTCGTTAGATAGAACAGAATAATGAAAATTATTTTGTTCACATTTTACCTCTAGAAAGCCTTTCAGATCATCATATTTATAATTGAAAGTTTTATAAAGAACTTTCTGAATCGAATCAGTTTTAATATAAAAACTGGCTTTTTCATGTTCTACACGACCATTTCTATATAACAAATCCCATTTAGTTTCTAATGTATCATGGTTGCCGTTTGTTTGGTATCGCTGAATCTGACAAATTCTGTTTTTTTTGTAAAAAAACAAGATTGAATCTCTTCTGGGATGCCCCTCACTCTGATAACAAATCTGGGATACTATCATTTTGAGTTCACCACTATTATGATATTCCCATTTTAAACTTGTCTCGTTAACTAGATTTGCCGCTTTCAAAAAGCTAGTTTCCGAAGTTTGTAATATTTCAACCTCCCCGATGAGGTTCCCCAACGGGTATGAGTAATATTTAATTAGTTTAGGTCCGTTACAGTCATTTTTAAATGCATATTCAGTTTCAAGTCCTAGTTTAGAAAATGAGTTATGATTGCCATTTGTGTTTTTGAAAATTTCCAGCCGTTCTTTTTGACTTTTTTTAATTGATTGTAAATGACCTGACGTCAACTTATAATGCAATATTATAGGGTAGGAAGAACCGAACTTATCTATAGCATTCGAGTTTTGTAAAAAATTTAAATGCTGGCTATAATATTCATTTATACAACAAAAAATGAATAAACTAAGAAATAATGTTCTCATTTGCGTCTATTTAATTTGGCTGTGCTATAATGACACGAAGTAAAATCCGAAATTTAATCATTCTTCCGTCTGCCTTCCCTTGGGCTGGGCGGGATTTCTGGGATGCGGCGATGGAATGTGTGTAATCCCGACCTACGGCCTGCTGCTAAAGGGAGGGGGAAACTGGATTACGCGCTAGCCAACTTTCCCTTTCCCACTGCCCAGAAATCCAGTCTAGCTTCTTAAAGAAGTCCGCGAGAGTCCAGGAGAAATTGCAGATTGGAAATTGCAGAATAGTGATTGTAGAAACCCTGAATACGTATTTCCAATATGCCCCCCATAAAACGCAAAAAGCCGACCACTTGCGTGATCGGCTTTTGTACCCCGTAGGGGAATCGAACCCCTGTTGCCAGAATGAAAATCTGGAGTCCTAACCCCTAGACGAACGGGGCAGATTAGAACGCGCTTTTGTAAGCGGGTACAAAGGTACCTTTCAAGGTTTTATGAGGCAAGTTTTCAGTGAAAAAAATTGCACTTTTTTTAAAACATCACTCCAAGCTGAAAATCAAGGCTCTGGAAGATGCGGTTGCCTCGGATGATTGTGTTCTCATCTCTCCACAAGGAATATTCCTGGTAGGTAGACTGACGACGGAAGCCCATTGTATAGGTCCATTCTATGCGGCCACGCGAGCGCAGCTTTAGCCCAAGGCCTGCATTGGTGTAAAGACCACCACGCTGTTCGATCATATTCACGTTCCAGGGATTACCAAATGCGGCTCCATATCCTAAGTCTACGAAGTAGTGAGGCACCACTGCATTATCGGTCCCTGGAAGGTCCCAGTCACCGCGAAAGTCCAGATAAAAAGGCGCGAAGCCATATCCTTCGTCATAGACAGTAAGCCCCATCCCGAGGCCCACATTGATCTTGGGCGAGAAGCGCCAGCCTGAAACCGCATCGATGGATGGGCTCACGGCGAGAATCCGTTCTCCATTCCAGGCTCCACGCTTAGCTGTGTATCCCATCCCTATGGAAAAACGCTGATAGAAACCGCTTTCGCGTGAATTGATACCAACTTTTAGACGGTTACCTCCACCTAATGCGCGCTGCTCGACACGTTCAATATCTTTATCTTCATGATGGGTTACAAAGCCGGAATAATCACGGATCGTGACACCTGTCCCGACGCCTTGTTCCAGGATGGTTCCTTCGATGACTTTGCCCGACTTGAGGTATAATTTTGCGACAGGTGCCTGCGCTTGAAGATTGATTAAACCAAGCACAAATAATAGAATTCCTATGATCCAGTATTTCATTATTGTTTAATTAAAGATTTTGGAGGGTTATGAGTTATGATTTTGGTGTTTTGAGTTATTGTAGAATGCAGAAAAACTGAACTCTCAACCCTCAACTCAAAACGAGTAAGTCTACATGTCCCCTACAGGCCCATTCCAATGGTGAGTTGAGGCACCACTTGTAGACTATTTTGGTTGCCGATAACGACAGGCTCAGGTTCCCAACCCCAATTCCAATCTACTCTATCAAAAGAAGTAGGCTGGACCTGAATTCCAAAAGCAAACATCCATTCGGTACGGCGGCGGGTATGGATCGTATAGCCAGCTCCGATCTGGGTCATGGGCCCACCCTTAAAATCCCTTACGCCCCAGCTATCCCAGGCACCGTGGCCATATCCTAACTGACCAAAGACATAAGGCTGCCCGCCCACACTTTTGCCGAAGGTTTTTTGCGCTTCTACAAACATCGGAATGATGCCACCATTACTGAGGGGCGTTACACCAATACCAGCCCCCAAGCTCCACTGAGAAGGCAAATGGTACATGGCTTTCATCGTAACGCCAGGAATAACAGAAAAGTCGCCCCAGGCGTCGGTAGAACCACTCAGGTTAATTCCCCACTGAAAGGCGAGGCCTTTCTGGCGCCCCGAACGTTCAAGGCTAACCTTGCGGCGGTTAGAGCGCAGCAAGTAATAGATCTGCATATTGGCAGGTTTCTGCTGCTCCAAACGGGCAATTTCTTCTTCCTTAACAGTCAGTTCAGAGTTCGTTGTAATCAGGATTTTCACATGTGAGCCAGGAACACGTTCGATTACAATACCACGGAGGACAGAGCCATTTTTTAAATAAATGACATCTTCGGTTTTATTTTTTTGGGCAAAAGTGGTAACACTTATACCCGCTAATAACACTAATAAGATTAAGAGGCGATTTAACATAATGAGAGGTTGTATTGAGATTTTTAAACATCTTTAGGACGCACAAAATACGCAAAACGCCGCTTCGGCCTTAAAATTTATTTATCACTATGACCAGAGTACTTCTCACAATATGCCTTCTAGGCCTACTCAAGGGGCTTTCAGCCCAGTTACCAGGCAACTTCACCCAACAGGAAGCAAAAATGGTTCTTGCCGCCCCTTCTGATGCTCCGATGCGTGTATGGTTGACCACCAATTATGAAGACTCACTATTACTCCGCAGTCAGTGTCGTCCTGTAACTGCTGATCCAGAGGATAGCGTTTTGCAGTATTTTGTAAAAAGACTTCATGCAACTGTTACCGATTCAGCTTCGCTCGGAGTAGGGATTGCAGCACCGCAGGTTGGCATACTTCGACAGATTATTTGGGTGCAGCGTTTTGATAAAAAAGGCTTCCCTTGGGAAGTGATGCTCAATCCACGGATCATTCAGTATACCAAAAAGAAACAGCCCTGCCGTGAAGGCTGTCTATCCATTCCTGACAAAATGGACACCACTCAAACCCGCGCCTATGCCATCCTACTAGAGCACGATCGCCTCGACGGCACGCATGTCATCGAGATGGTAGAGGACTTTACTGCTGTGGTTGTTCAGCATGAAGTAGATCACTTAAATGGCATTATCTTTTTAGATCATTTGAAAGAACACGCAATGAAAAAAGCTGATGAATAAGCTCTTTTTATAAGTTGAACCCTCACCCTACCCACCATGAAAAACCCTTCTTATCGCATCATCTCGCTTATTTTACTGCTTACAGGAGTAGTTTTTGCCCAACAGCATCAGGGAAGCAATTGCCTCCTCGTAGAAGTTCCGCTAACTACTCAGGTAGGCCTTGCTGATATCATCATTGAAGGCGAAGTAACCTATGATACTGCTGCGTGGAATTCTTCTCATACCATGATTTTGAGTCGTTATTTGCTCAAAGTCCACAGTGTACTAAAAGGCAGCAAAGTCCCTTCTACTTTACCCGTATATATCGAAGGGGGCGTAGTAGGCACTGAAAAGGTTGAAGTACATCCGTCGCCACGGATGATTGAGGGGGAGAAAGGCATTTTTTTTCTTGCAAAAAAAGCCACCAATCCCTACACAGCCTCTGCGACAAACAAAGCCTACACACTACCTGCAGGGCCACAATCCGTGATGCGCTACGATCTCCTGCGCAATGAAGTGCACTACCCTTTTGGGATTCATCGTGGCATCAAGGGCTTTGTTGGTCAGGTTTCGCGCATTTCGGGTTTGTACCAAAATCGGGGAACCTCCAATTTTTATAAAGCCGCCAATCTGCAGCCACGCATCCAAGGGCAAAAGAATGTCCTGCGCTTTTCCCCCACCACAATCACCGCCGGAACCAAATCGATACTCACCATTCAAGGTACCAACTTCGGCACACAAACAGGCCGTATCCATTTCCGAAATGCCAATGCAGGAGGAGGTCAAGTAATAACACTCGCAACCGATATCGTCTCCTGGACCAATACTCAAATCGAGGTCTATGTCCCTTCTGGGGCGGGTTCAGGAAACTTTGAGGTTGTTACCGGAAGCGCCACATTTGTAAGTCCTGGAGCCATCACGGTTCCTTACAACCACTTGAATCCAGGCACAAATCGACAGGACTATATGGGCCGCCTGGTAGATTATGGTGGAGGAAAACTTAGCTGGCAATACAGTGCTTCTATTGCAGCAAACCTTCCAGCTCGGGCTTCATTCGAGCGAGCGCTGGAAACCTGGCGCTGTCAGACTTTTATAAACTGGGACATTTCCGCACAGAATACAACCGCTACCGGACAGGCCCGCGATAATATCAATGGCGTATTTTTCTCGCAGCTTCCTCCTGGCGTATTGGGAGTTTGTTGGAGTTATTATAATTCGTGCCAAATAGGTGGAAATCCTGCCTATTATACCTCAGAGCTAGATATAGCATTTTCACCCAATTTTACATGGCAGTACGGTCCGGCTTTACCTGCCGCCAACGAGTTTGATTTTGAAACGGTAGCGCTTCATGAGCTCGGTCATGGACACCAGCTTGGTCATATCATTAATAACCCTGCACCTATGCA
>JBGCFB010000162.1:0-9258 GCA_045106685.1 Bacteroidia bacterium
CTGCTACTATTTGACGGCGGAAAGCATCACTAAAATGGAGGTTGTACTTTCGACTAATGTGAAGTTTACTTGTTGCTTTTTTCTTACTTGACATTGGTTGAACATTGCGCAACTTTTGTCAACCTATTTTAGGCATAGACAGTCTTTACTTCTCCAATCGTTAATCGCTAATTGTCATTTGTAAATCCAATATGAGGGATTTACGATTGACTATTAACGATTTCAGATTTAGTGCCGAAGGCACTAGCTACCACACCACCAACTTTCCCTTCTGCTGCGAAAATCGTCCTGTGATCTTATATACATACACGCCAGGAGCAAGACCCTCAAGCGATACGCGCACTGCTTCCTGAACTTCGTCAGACTGCCCGCTTAGGACCAAGCGGCCATTCATATCAAGTATTTCCCACTTTAGTGAGGCTCTTATTTCTACAAAGTCATGCGCAGGATTCGGCAGTATGTGCGGCTGAGATGGCGCTATAGAGACTTTGGTAAGAGGTGAAATACTAAAGGTTCCCCCAGCGCTTACAGCGCGTATTCTGTATTGGTATTCGCCTGGCAAAAGTCCTGAGTGCCTCCACGCATGCACACCCATATGAGCATCTACAGAAGCAACTTCCGTGAATTCCTGTTCATCGGCGAAAGCATATTCTATCACATAGGAAGATGCTGCGGAAAAATCGGCCTTCCAGTTTAACACTACACTGGTTCCTTCTGATTTTGAGGTGACAAATTCCCATCCCTGATTAAGCGTTGTCATACACACCAACACAGAATCGACCAGTTCACAAAATCCGTTATTGACGGTCACGGTGTACCAAGTTGGTATAGGCGGAGAAACGCGTGGATTGGGGCTTTGATCTCCGACAATATTAGCTTTAGGAGTCCAGTCGTAGGTCAGTATGCCACCTTTGGGGCGGAATCGCCAGGCTTCCTGCGATGCACCAAATGTCACATTATTTCTCCCGGGAACAGCCACCCCGTCAGTCCCTGCTATATTTTCAATACCCAAGACCATATCATCAAAAGGGTCTTGTTGGATATCAATAATATGGAACTCGATGTTATTTGTTGTTTCGTACAAAATAACCTGCGTAGACACTTTGGGATTAGAAGCAGCGCAACAACGTGGCACATCGAAAAACTCAAGGACAAACCTCCGAAATGGAGCGGTACCGAGAGTTTGGTAGCGAATAGTTCCTCCCAATCCTGGATTCAGATCGTCCCACCCAAAAGCAATGAGCGCATTCGGAGTTGAATTGTTTGGAATTGCTGTGTTGGAAAAATTTGAATTAAACGTAGGCAAAAAACTAAGCCAACCATTCGATGAAAGATTAAACTGGTTGTAGGTGTTACAATAGAAGTCTAAATCGAATCCTATTGGCACATTACTTTGCACCTGATCATCGCCCAGGGCTATAGCTGTTGGACTCGTAAGCGTCTCTCTATTATAGGTAATAGACTCCACTAAGTAGGTGTCACATTTCGCAACGATAGCAGGGCCAATGTAATTAACGGCTAGGTTAGCGGGGTCACCAAAAGCAATACAGGGAGGCGTGGTGAGGGCAATGTCAGGCACAGAAATCGTGAACGATGCAGTATCCGCACAGCCACTTCCATTATCTGTAATAATAGCGCGATAATTTGTTGTAACCGCTGGCGTAAAGCTAACAGAGTCACCTGTCAGGATGGTTCCTAAAGGAATGGTTTCCCATGTTACCGTGAATGGTTGTGGAGGTACCGGGGTGAATCTCCACGACTCCAATTGAGCAGACCACTGAGTATTATTTTTCCCAATAGGCCAATAGGCCCTTGTGCCATTCGGGTTTTCGATACCTTGAACCATATTGCCGCCATCAGCATTGACATCGATGTTGTGAATCTCGATAACATCACTTCCTTCGTACAAGACCAGTTGAACAGACACCGCCGGGTTATTGGCGGTACAGCAATGCGGAACACGATCAAAATTGAGCGTAAAGACTCTGTTCGGAGCTGTTCCTGTAGTGCCATATCGAATACTTCCCCCGATAGCCGGATTCAGGTCTTCCCAGGCAAGTGCGATTATCGCATTGGGATTTGTAGCATTAGGCAGAGTCGTACCTGTAAGGGTCGCTACAGTAGTAGGAGAAAAGCTAATCCAACCATTAGAGCTGGCATATATTGCCGAATATGTGTTGCAAAAGAAATCAAAATCAAAACCCAATGGTATGGCACTACTATTCTGATCATCTCCCAAACTAAGTGTAGAAGCCCCTAATGGCAGCGGAGCGTGTGGAATCGATGTCAGGCTATAAGCCTCGCAATCTCCATTACTTCCTTGGGCGCGCCCTGTTACGGCAGAATCACCACAATAAAACTCATTCGACAATACAGGATTAAACTCCAATAAAGGTGCTGAAACCATCACATCCACTGAATCCGAAGAAATACAACCAGCAGGTGTCGTTACAGTAAGAAAATACCGTTGACTTGAATTTGCCGCGACAACGGGATTTATGATTGAAGCATTTGACAAACCCGATCCAGGACTCCAGGAGTAGACATATCCAGAGCCTCCACTTACTATACCATTCAAGCTCACGACACCGCTATCACACAGGTTCATATTACTTCCAGCATCGACAGTGATGCCATTGATCACATTCACTGTTATTGTATCCATCGGATTACAAGGAAAATTGCTGCTCACGACATAGGTCGTCGTCATGTTAGGAGATACTGTAACGGATGGGCAAGTAGTGCAAGGTAAGCTTCCCATATCACCACTCAATACTTGCCAATTATAGGTAGAGCCTCCTATCGGCGCCAAGGTCGCTGAACCTGAATTCAGGCAAATAGTCTGATCATTTCCTAAAGTAGTTCCATTCAAAATTTGTAATTCAATACCTATTGTTTGACTGCCTACTATTGGGCAAGCATTATCACTTAGCGTAATAAAAAAGGTCGTTAGCCCATTCGCACCAGGAGGAGGGTTCCATACAAAATCGATGGTGTCAGGATTTGTTCCTCTAATGACGGAAGTCATCCCGGTGGGAAGATTATCAAGTGAAATAAAGATCGAATCCCCTATATCCAGATCATTACCAACCAAAGAGAACCTCAGCACAGAGTCGGCACATAACTCCAGTCGCCTGGGCCCCACCGATAGTCCTCCTTGAACTTGTAATGGATTACCCAACATGGGAGTTTGGTTGACACAAGGAATGACCGTCAATTGTATATCGCGGATCGTAGAACCTATCAACTGACCATTTCGAAACTCTTCTACTTTTACAGCCAAAACACCTACTTGTTGCATCGTAGGTGAGAGTGTTATTGTTCCATTTCGAGGATCAATAACGGCTTGTGGAGTAGCTGCAATCGGGTTGATACCAGAGTACGGTGGAATATAATTTACAGTATTATTGTTTGCTTCAAGCGCATCCACGATAGAATATACCAACGAATCACCATCAGGATCCACCGCGCCATGATTATATACAAAAGGTTGTCCTTGGCACAGGTACGGAACTGGTGGAGTAGTAAATACCGGTGAAGCATTGCATATTCCAGCGCTTTGGTTCAGTAGTGCCTCAACATATAAATCCGTATTTCCAGCATTGTTGATTGTGGTGATAGCGTTGTTTCGGCTCGACTCTGCAAATCGAAAGAGCCAGTCGTTACAGGTGCTTGGCAAAACGACAGTTCCACGAAAAATATACTCCTCGACTCCAGGAAGCGTGCCTCCCAGATTACAAATACTATTACCGATTTGACTTGGGCACAATGGAGACACTTCACGCGCACTCACAAAGCTCAACAGTACGTTGCGATTTTGGCCACAACTAGCTGAGCCTACCTGAACAAAATATAGAAAAGAAGGAGGTACTCCCTGACAATCTCGGTAAAATGAAAGGGTAACTTCATAGTTATTCGAACCTAAACATCGATAACTAAGGTCTGCTCCCATTGCATGCGTTGCAAATGCCTGATTAGCCAATAAAATTAGCCCACAACAAGCAATTGCAAGTCGTAAAAATATTCCCATAAGAAACTTAATATTGGAAATTACAAGATATGTTTAGGCGGATTCCAGAGCAGGAATAATTGTTAAATTAGGCTTTTTGTTATTCATTTTGCAAAAAATTCCTCTTATTCAAAGCACAAAACCCACCTCCAACTTTAGATATGAACATTTTCTTGAACTTTTTTCTCCGTATTGCGATCATCGTAGTGGCGGTATCCTTACTAGCTAGTTGCGGCTCTAAACCTTCTGATGACAATCCGACCTCTACGCTTCCAGCCGTCGATACGATGTATATGGCTTCTGTGGTAGAAGAGATTGCCTCCGATGAATATCAAGGAAGAAGGCCCTTTACAGAAGGGGAAACAAAAACCGTATCCTATTTAGTCAATCAGGTAAAAACGCTGGGACTTGCTCCCGGAAATGGAGATAGCTACACACAGGAAGTTCCTTTGGTAGAGATCGAATCATCGGCTAATAAGGAGATTGCCGTAAAGGGCTTTGGTACTACAATCGATCTTGGTCTAATAAAAGATTATGTAGCGCAATGCCCCCGCACACAGGAATATGTTAGCATAGCAAATGCTGAGCTGGTATTCTGTGGCTACGGAATCGTAGCTCCTGAGTATAACTGGAATGATTATGAGGGTGTAAATATGGAAGGAAAAATCGCCGTAGTGATGGTGAATGACCCTGGCTATGCTACCGGAGACAGCACCTTCTTCAAGGGCAAGACCATGACTTATTACGGTCGTTGGACCTACAAATTTGAAGAAGCGGCCCGCCAGGGCGCGGCTGGCGTTCTGGTAATCCATGAAACCGGTGCCGCAGGCTACCCGTGGTTCGTCGTGCAACGCTCTGGAACAGGCAAGCGCTTATACTTGCAAACTCCAAACGGAAATACTGACCGCTGTGCCATGCAAGGCTGGCTTAGCCTCGACGCAGCTGCTCGCCTTATCAAGGCATCGTCAAATACGGCAGGTCAGCAGATTTTGAGAAAAGCTTCTGAGCCTGGCTTTAAGGCTATCCCGATGGGATTGAAAACGAGCATGGCAATCACAAATAAAATTCGCCGCAATACATCGCAGAACGTGGTCGCTATGCGCGCAGGATCTAAGCACCCTGATGAATACATCATTTATACCGCTCACTGGGACCACCTCGGCATCGGTGCTGTTGTAGATGGTGACAGCATTTATAATGGAGCAATGGATAATGCCAGCGGAACAGCCTGCGTATTATCGCTTGCCAAAGCATTTAGTGAAATGACCGTTGCTCCTACTCGTTCTGTCGTATTTCTTTTTGTTACTGCGGAAGAGCAAGGCTTACTTGGAGCTGCATACTATGCATCAAATCCGATTTTCCCACTCAACCAGACCGTCGCCAACCTCAACATGGATGGCATGAACATCAATGGACCGATGAATGATGTTACGGTCTATGGATATGGGCAATCAGAATTGGAAGATTTACTGAAAGTGGAGGCTGCAGTTCAAGGCCGCTATGTACAAGCTGAACAAGAGCCTGAGAAGGGGCTATATTTCCGTTCAGATCATTTTTGTTTTGCCAAAGTAGGTGTCCCGGCACTCAATGCCAAAGGCGGTTACGATCATAAGACACGTGGCAAAGAATACGCTCAGGCTCGTCGCGATGATTACACAGCAAATCACTATCACCGCCCTTCGGACGAATACAGTCGCGAGACCTGGAACTTCCAGGGAATGCAGCAGGACGCTGAGCTTTACCTCGGACTTGGATATCGTCTCGCCCAAAGTAATGCCTGGCCTGCCTGGCGCGATGGCTCTGAATTTAAGAAGGCAAGAAATCGCTAACGCGATTCTAATGAAGAGTATTCGCTTCGTGAATGCAGTAGAGAAAAGGCATCCTTTTTCTCTACTGCCGAGCGTCTCGAAGCGGACAGAATATGAATAATCATATTCAGCCGAAAACAAGCACTAAAAAGAAACAACGATTGAAACGATCTTGCTTTCCTGTGGGATGTAGGAAACAGGGATATAGGCAGTCGAGTCCCCAAGGGTTTTGGCAATAGTTCCTGCAGGGTCGTCCAGGTTGTAGTGAAGGCGATCGACTCCGGGAACGGAGATATCGATCACATCATAGTCAGCAATGTAAACAGCTGCCAGGCTTGAATCGCCAAAGGCGCTCCTTAATGCTTCAAAGCTTTGGCCGACCTTTATACCACGAGCAGTTTCAAACTCAGGGTCAACAATCTGAACGCGATTTACTGCCGAAAGAGGAAGCTTTCCAGCGGGATCTCCTTCATCTACAAAATCGCCCTCCACAATAAACTTTTGCCCGGAAGGAAGAAAAATAGTGAGTACTCGCCACTGAAACTGATCCTGTGTAATCAATTCCTCTTCGACGGTAGTTCCCTCAGGCAAAGGCAGGCTATCAAGTGGCGTTCCGAGGGAAGCGTATGCTATTCCGTCGTTCGAAATTTCACTACTAAATGGAACTTCTTTCTTCTCAGGAGCGGTCTTATCACAACTTGATAGGAGTATCGCAAAACTGATCAGGGCAATCGAAAAAAATATTTTCATCCAGTAAAAATAATAAGGAAAGATGAAAAAATAACTAAATCCATCACGTAGTTATTTTTTGTACTTCGCCTGCGTTTAGCGCAAAAAAATCATTGATAGGCTGCCATCGGATACTTTTTTGGTGCAGGATTATTGGAAAAGATCAAGTAAAAATGGCCATTTATTTTTGAAACGTTCCTAAATGTCTGCAAAGCCTGTATATTTATGTCATGTTGCGTTTCTCAGACATCATGACCTCCGATATTGTCTATTTTGACCCTGCTCACGAAGCTCCATGCCGTGAGTTTTGTTTAGAAAGAAAAATAGAAGTTTTGCCTGCTGCCACCGATGACTTTCAATATGTCCGCCTTGAGGACGATGGTCGTTTTGTGCTGAAAGCACTTATTGATCCTGACAAATTTGGGGAGCTCGTAAAGGAAACTCAATACCGTATTAATGGTGTCCTCATTGGAAGACTTCGCGGCCTTACCGCAGAGATTGTAAAATTTGATACCTACCCGCTTGTTACCGAAGTAGTGATGGCGCAGGGCAAAAAGTTTTATCCGGAACTCAAGTCATTTCTGCGAAAAAATTCCAATATCCAGGCACGCCTTGTCAATGAATTAGGCGGGCTCTATTTACGTAATCATCTTGGTGAGCTTCTCAGCAATTTATATAGTTTGCTTCCTGAGAAACCAGACCAGGAAGCCTGGAAACAGCTAGAGGAAGCAATGCGCAAAGGCTTTCAAACTATTCTTATTCAGCGCATTACCCCTGCCCTCACATATAAGTCTCGTCATGACTGGGTGGATAGAATGCGTATCGTACATCCTGACGAACGCTTGTTTCAGGAAGACGTCTATGAGCGTTTTCGTTATAGCTCTATGCTCTTTGTGATGAATCGTGGCGCTCGCGTGGGCGTTGTTCACTTTAGTGATTACAATCAAGTCTCTGTCGTAACAGACACATTTTCCAAGCTCCACTCGCTGGAGCGTGAGCTCGTCACGGCACTTTCCGGACGAAAAATAAAAATGGAAGATATTGCACGATTGCAGGAAGATTATCCGATTGCGCCTGCTGAGTGGGAAATGCTGCAAGGGCGTACCCAAGGTGATATGCAAGCTGTGCTGAAATTTCACGACCTCAGTCGACTTTATTTAAAAACATTACTCCGCCTCTATAATCATGAGATTCCCGGAGAAGAAATCGCACCGACTCCTCTCCAGGACTCAAATCTGATCAACCTGCTGCGCAATCGTGTTGCTCACAGCTCCGACCTGATCGACCGAGTAGACACCAGTCGGGCCAGTCTTATTTTTGACTTCAATTCTTTCGCCCACTTCTTCAGGCAGCAACGCGCCCTTGAGGTCGCACTCCGCCAGATCACGTCCCATAATTTCTATATGGTCACAAACTATTAGAGTACAAAGTGCATAGTTAAAAGTAGAAAGTTAAAAAGTACTACACCTTTCAACTTTCCATTTTCTACTATGATCTTTTAACTCGAAGCCACCGAGTCTTCTTCCCCGACGCGATTTTCCTTAGTCAAGGTCCAATCGTCGGTAGCAGTACATTGGAGCCATAAGGTTCCAGACTTACGCATGACCTGCACGCCAACGCCAAAGTGCTCCTGAAAGGTGTTTTCGAAGGTGCGCACCTGTAAGTGTCCATTGATGCTAAAATGCTCATCATGGTCAAAAGTGCCAGCCTCATTGATTGTAAGTTTAGGACTCAGGCGATCTTCCTTCGGGCTACCTTCTCCCGCCTTATGGGTATGGCAATAGAATTCCAGCTTCAGGTAAGGGAACTTTGTATTAAAGGCTTGAGAAATCTCTTTTAGGGTTTCGTTTTTTGTGACGATGATATCCATAATTCCAGTTGTTTTTTGTTTAACAAATCGTGGAATACGAACCTCCGCCTTTTACCAAAAAAGAAGAATGCCTTTACTGTGCTGGGGATGGTGATTTTTGTCGGTGACGAAAATGAGTACATGAAATCCGAGTGCAGAATAGAAAGTTTAGAAGTCCGCACCTTTTGACTTTCCATTTTGCACTATGATCTTTTAACTTGCAAGAATGAAGCACAGTAGTCTTCAAATAACAATCCGAAAATCTCCTTTTTCGATTGAGACAGTTTTAAATGAGGTTGTCTAATGAATAAATTTAGTCCGTTTTTATTATAAAAACTGTCATTCCGACTCGCGTAGCTGAGGAGGAATCTTGACTTTGTCGACCTTTATACTGAAAGTCAAGATATCTCGCCAGCTTCGCGGCTCGATATGACAACCTTTTCGGTTTTCGTTAGACAACTTCAATATCATAGGTATGCGATTCAAAATTTTATTTTCAATAATTTCGCTTGCTTCCATTCATTTTCTTACTCCACTTTGGTCGCAAGTTGACACCGTTTATTCTGGGTTAATTATCAATGGTGAATCCTTAGACCTTAATCCAGGTTTTGAATGCTACCTTATCAATTCAACAGATACTATCTCTGTCCAATATAAAAATGGATTTTTACTTGTTCCCAAACTGAAAAAGAAGGAGTATGCGCTTGGGGTCATATTCAATTCTTACATATTGTATTTCCCCTCATTTGCATGGAATAATTTTAAAAACAGGATTGATTTCGTAATCAACACAGGGCCATTTCAAAAGGAAGACCTACGGAAAATAAGGAAAAAGAAACACGTAACGTACTTATATTATTATA
>JBGCFB010000163.1:0-2864 GCA_045106685.1 Bacteroidia bacterium
TACGGCCGGAAGTGTATTATTAACCACTAACGCACTTGCTTTTGAATTCGAAGAAGGTTTTTCGAAAGGAAAAGAATATGGCCCCGGTGCCAATCTGATTCAAATTAAAGTGAATGGACTCATGCAAACGCTAAGTGCAGAGCCAAGAATGACTCTTGCTTCGGCTTTGAGAGATCATTTGGATCTCACAGGAACTAAAGTTGTTTGTGATAGAGGTTCTTGTTCAGCTTGCACGGTATATTTAGATGGTGAACCCGTAAATTCCTGTATGATGTCTGTTTTTGATGTTGGGGATAAAGAAATTACGACCATTGAAGGAATCGCTAAAAATGGAAAATTGCACCCTGTTCAGGAAGCTTTTATTGAGCATGATGCCTCACAATGTGGATACTGTACTCCCGGAATGGTGATGTCATGCGCCCATTTACTCGACCACAATGCGAACCCAACACTTGAAGATGTAAAAAGTGCCACTAGAGGTAATCTTTGCCGATGCGGGACTTATCCACATGTATTTAAAGCAACCTTAGACGCAGCAAAAAAATCTAGTTCATAATGGATACAAGAAAAGAAAAATTACCTCATGGTATTCCTGGGCATAACTTAGGTGAAATAGAAAGAGATATACCTGTAAACGAACCACCTGCTTGGCCCGTTAATGATAAACTGAAGCATATAGGAAAGAGGGTTACAAGAATTGATGCCTTTGATAAGGTAACTGGAAAGGCTAAGTATACCTCAGATTTGAAATTACCAGGTATGTTATATGCCAAGATGTTTCGATCAAAGGTTCCACATGCTGTCATCTCTTCTATTGACATAAGTAAGGCAGAACAATTAAAAGGAGTTCACGCTATTCATCTGATCGAGAATGAAGATAAAGATGGTAAGGAAAATGAGAATGGAAAATATCCAATGGTGAAATATGTAGGGCAACCTTTAGGAGGTGTCGCTGCAGAAAGTTTGGCCATTGCCAAAGATGCGGTTGCCTTGATTTCTATTAGTTATGAAGAAAAGCCTTTTGTTATAGACATAGACGCTGCCATGTTGAAAGATGCGCCTGTTGTATTCAACCAACCGATTAAACAACAGGAAGATGGAGGAGACGTAGGTGAAACTCATGACGGTAGTAAAGGAAAAGGAAACGTACGAGGACCTTCACCCAGTAGTTTTTTTGGCGGCCCTAGGTGTGATTTCCAACTAGGATTTAAAGAAGTTGCTGTGATTGTTGAGAACACTTATCGAACTCAAGTACACACTCATATGCCTTTGGAAACCCATGGTGTGGTTGTTGATTGGAGGCCGGATATGATGACTGTATATGCCTCTACTCAGAATACCGCCTCAGTGAGAAATGAAATGGCCAGTGTTTTTGGCTTGTCGAAAAGTAAGGTAAGGGTGATCTGTGAATTTATGGGTGGTGGTTTTGGAGCTAAACACAGTGCTGGAAGTTTTGGACCTATGGCAGGAAACCTCGCTAAGAAATCGGGAAGACCTGTTTGGCTGATGCTAGACAGACAAGAAGAACATATTGCAGAAGGTAATCGTCCTAACTCGATTCAATACTTGAAAATTGGAGCAAAAAAGGATGGTTCTCTAACTGGGATTCAACAACGTTCTCATGGAACAGCTGGTGTGGGTCTCGGAGCTGGTGTAGGTAGGATTGCACAGATTTTATATACCTGCCCAAATTTTGCTACAGAACAATATGACGTTTTAACGAATGCTGGACCTGGTGCTGCTTGGCGTGCTCCAGGAAATGTACAAGGCGCCTTTGGCCTAGAACAGGCCATTGATGAATTGGCAGAGAAATTAGAGTTGGACCCACTGTCTTATCGTGATAAAATAGATAAGAGTGAAGTGAGAAAGGTGGAGCGAGAAAGAGGTGCCAAACTTTTTGATTGGTCGAGAAGAAAGCCTGCTGGGTCAGATGAAGGAGTTGTTAAAAAAGGACTAGGAGTAGGACAATCAACTTGGCCCAGATTCGTAACCTTAGACTCTTCGGTTGAAGTTAAGATTCACAAAGGTGGCGGTGTAGAAATCAGATCGAGTGTCCAAGATATTGGAACTGGAACAAAGACGATACTTGCACAAGTAGTCGCCGAAGAATTGGGCTTGGAGGTCAATCACATAGCAGTAAATATTGGAGATACTTTTTTCCCAGTGGGCCCTGGTTCTGGAGGAAGTGTTGTGACAGGTTCCATTACTCCCCCGACGAGAAATGCTGCCTATGAAGCCAAAAAAGAACTTTTAAAATTGGTGGCCAAGAAATGGGAAACTGATTCTTCAAACTTGAATATGGGTAATGGAGAGATTAGTAACAGTAAAGATGCAAGTCAGAAAATGTCTTTTAAAGAGGCAACCGGCTTAATGCGAACGAGCCAAATTTCGAAAGTGGAGAGTCGTTCTGATGATTATGGTGGTTTCCAACAACCTTGGGGTCTTGCCTATGGTGACTTAGGTTCGGTTCAATTTGCTGAAGTAAGTGTGAATACAGATACGGGTTTTATAAAAGTAGATCGAATTGTTGCTGCACATAGTTGTGGCCGCCCGCTGAATATAGGGCAATTGGAAAGCCAGATTAACGGTGGGGTTATTCAAGGAGTGTCCTATGCTCTTTATGAGAATAGGGTAATGGACAATAGTACGGGTCATATGATGAATGCGAATGTAGACCAGTATAAAACACCTTTTTCCATGGAGATTCCTCAAATTGAAACGATTATCGTAGAAGAATATACAGGTAGATCCTCAACGGATGCTTATGGAATTGGTGAGCCGGCAAATATTGCAACGGCTGCAGCTATAGCTAATGCCGTGTATAATGCGATAGGAGTTCGTATTCATGAAATACCGATTACTCC
>JBGCFB010000164.1:0-14484 GCA_045106685.1 Bacteroidia bacterium
AACCTTGCGGAGCCTGTCCTTCACCAGGGACAAGTTCTGTAACAGTGATTCGATATTGGTTTCCTGCAACAAAATCATATCTGATTGCTAGTCCACTTACGTCAGCAGCTTTCAGTCCATTGACTGAAGCTATTAGTAGCATAAAGGCGATGCTCAAATATGAAAGATGTTTTTGCATAGGATTACACGTTATTCCCGGTGATCAAGAAACAAATAGCAGGGAAAAAGTGGGGGTAAAAAAGAATAATTGCGATATTTCTGAATGAAAATACTAATTTATTGTTTAAATTTTTAGTCTAAAATATTGAATGTCAATACATTATGTAGATATTGGCTTCACTAATTCTGAATTGAATGCCTAGCCAAAAACTGATTTTAATACTGAAAACCCTCGATAATCAAGATTGGCGTGAGTTTGATCGATATGTACGGTCGCCATTCTTTAACCGTAACGAACGACTTGTCAAACTCGTTGACTTGCTCCGAAAACATGCTCCTGATTTCAAAGAGTCTGTGCTCACAAAAGAGAAGCTATTTGAGGCGATGTATGGGAAGCGTACTGAATTTAAAGAGCAGCAAGTCTATGACCATATTGCTTTCCTTATGCGACTTCTTGAAGGCTATTTATCCTATAGACAGTTTCAGGAAGATGAGGCGATGGAAAGCCGGTATTTATTAAATGCTTTCGTTTTTCGAAATCTTCCTGAGCATTTTGAAAGAGCATTTAAAAAACAGAAAAGAAGCCAGGAGAAAAAAACGTATAGAAACCCTTCGTACCATCTGTCGCGCTTCTTTGCAGAAAGAGAAGCAAATCAGCTTGCAGTGCTAGCCCATAGGCCAGACTATGTCCAGATCACAGAGAGGATGGTAGACCATCTGGATCAGTTTTTTATCGCTTCTCGTTTGCAGCATGGTTGCAGCAAACTGATATATCAAGAGGTTTGGAATACCCAAATTGACACCTCCTTTCTGGAAAATATTCTAGCCTTCCTCGAAGCAGAAGGAAAGGGCTACCTGGAATTTCCGGAAATAGGAGTGTACTATCATATTTTTAAAATGCTCAGCAGCGAAACAGCTACCGAGCTACACTATGAAGCGTTTAAGAATTTGATAGGAAAGTATTCAGCTCGCTTTTCATCTGAAGAGAATTATGTACTATATGGGTATGCTCAGAACTATGTTACGAGCCAGTTGAATGCTGGTAAGTCTGAATACATTAAAGAGCTTTTTAGAATTTACCAGGAAATACTTCAAAAAGAGGTGTTTTTGATCAATGGCTACCTGGATGCAGGCGCGTATAAAAATATGGTCACGGTAGGACTACGACTTTCGGAGTATGATTGGGTAGCAAATTTTCTAGACCAATATCGCGAGTACCTTCACCCGTCCCACCAAAATGCGGCCTACCATTACAATGTTGGTCAATATCATTATGCAAAAGGCGATTATAGCAAGGCGCTAAGAGAACTCCTTCAGACTGAATTGATGGATGTGGATTACCACTTGAATGTTCGGCATATGCAGTTGAAAATTTATTTTGAGCAGGAGGAAGATGAAGCCTTATATTCTTTGATGGACGCTTTTTCGAGTTACTTAAAGCGTAATAGACAGGTTTCTGATAATAAATTGCAGGCTTATCGTACCCTGGTGCGCTTTATTCGCAAGGCTGCGCGCCTGCGCCAGCACAGTTATACCTACAAAGAAGAAACCTTCAACCGCCAGAAAGCTGCACTTCTTGAAGAACTTAAAAACGTTCCGAATCTCCCCAATCGGTCCTGGTTGATCGAACGAGTAGAGACCATTGAGGGCAATTAAAAAATAACTGTATGAATACGATCCGAATTATTGGTTTGACCCTAACCCTGATTTTTGCGTCGCTAAATGCTCAGACACCTGAGGCGAGCGACCCGCATGCGGCCATCACACCCGTCCAGGCTCAACTGGATGCCTATAATACAGGCGACCTTGAAGGATTTCTCGCGGCCTATCACGATAGCGTTAAGATTTACAATTTTCCCGATCAGCTTGATTATGTGGGAAAGGAGCGTATGCGCAAAGTTTATGGAGGCATGTTTGAACGTCTCAAGCATTTGCATTGTCGACTCGTCAACCGCATCGTCATGGGCAATCGAATCATCGATCACGAAAGCGTAATCTTCGAAGAAAATGGCGCGCCCGTAGAGGTCGTTGCAATGTATAAAGTCGAGGAAGGAAAAATCGTGGAAGTACGATTTTTGAGAAAAGGGAAGGATTAAAGTATCAAAAGCCCTCGCTGTTCGCTGTTTGATCCTCGATGTTCGATCTTGAGAATATAGGATCGAGGATTAGGGGTGTTCATTTAAAAAAATGAAATAATAATGGCGCACTGGCGTCTTTAATCGCCATTTTTGCCAGCTAAATAGCTGGTGGCTGAGCGGAGTCGAAGCCATAATGGCAAGAAAATCTGTAGATTTTTGGTTGAGGGGTCTTCGACTTTAGTTTATCCTGAGCCTGTCGAAGGGCTCAGGCCACAAAAGGGTTTTGTTGGTTTAGGCTCGTTTTACAGGGAAAACGATCGTATTATTTATTTCGAAAAAATGAATGAACAGCACTAATTAGGGAGCGAGGATCAAGAATCAATTTTTTTGTCCCTACCGTACTAACGTTATACTTCCCGTTTGTTCAATGCGGCCACCATCTGGGCTAATAGCTTTCAACAAGTAGACGTACACGCCTTCCGGCGCTGAGCCGCCGCTTGCGATATTGCCATCCCAAAAGGTATTCGGGTTATTTGTCTCAAACACAAGCATGCCCCAACGATTAAAGATTTGCATATTAAACGATTGGAGGTTTAGCGCAAAAAAGGTGAGGCGATCGTTGAAAGCATCGGCATTTGGCGAAAAGGCCGTAGGAATCCAGACCTTGGGCTGGTCTTTTACCAAAAATGGCCCAAATGTAATATCATCCTGACAGGCTCCGCTTTCATCCTGCACCCTGAGCGTGACATCATAGCTGCCAGTATCACGATATGCATGCACCGGATTTGCTGCATTAGAAGTCTGTCCATCGCCAAACTGCCAGAAGAAGCTGGCCGCGCCAATGCTCCGTTCTCTAAAACTGAATTCTGTTTCGCCGATGAGCACAGGGCGCATGGTGTCGGGTGAAAATGTAAAATCAGCCAAAAGAGGGAACGCCTCTCCCACGTTGACAACGGTTGACCGTTCACATCCACGCGCATCTGTCGCGATAACCTGATAGCTACGCGGAGCGAGCCCGCGCTGATTTGCTCCAAAGGATGGAGGGTCAGTACTCCATGCAAAATTTACATTGCCGTTTGCACCGGATGTGCGTGCACGCGCTACGCCGTCCGATCTTCGGTAACACGTTTCATCACTCGCTTCTGCATCCAGGGTGAATCCCGCACTGTCGCGCACAAACACAATGGCCGTATCGAGGCAGTTGTTAGTGTCGCGAAGCGATACCTGATAGGTGCCACCATCCAGGTTGTCTGCGAATGCGTCACGCTGAACCGGGCTTGTAGTCCAGTTATAGCGATAGGGTACTTGCCCGCCTGTAAAACGCACGCGAGCAGTTCCGTTATTGAGCTCGCAGTAATTAGGAGTCGTTATTATTGTGTCAACTGCCAATGGGTCATTGCCAGGCATGGTGAAACCCTGTTGAGCCACACAGCCTTTGTCATCTGATACGACGACTGAAAATGTGCCGCGAGGAAGCCCTTTTGCAAACGGTTCAAATACTCCCTGGCTAGGGAAGGTAAACCAATTGTAACGAATAGGGCGTGTGCCACCAGTTACAATCGCATTAACTACGCCTTCCCCTAGGCCGCACTTGTCTTCGGCTAATATTTCAATTTTGAGGTCGATGTTATCCTGGTTGGGAAGTACCACTCTGGTCTTGATTTCGCAACCTGCACTGTCGACAATTTCTATAGAATAAAGACCAGGAAGCACACCTTTAGCGGTATCTCCGATAAGTGGTACAAAACCATTTCCAGGGGAAAATAAGGTGTCCCAGGTCACAACATAAGGCCCTTGGGTGAACTCAGGGGATACATACATTTTGCCATCAGGTAGACGGCAACCTGTAGCATCTTCCACTCTGATATTGGCCTTGATTTGACGCGGTTGATCTACCGTAAAGGTCTCAATAGCAATACATTGGCCTCCCTGACCTTGCAGATCCTGTACAGTAACAGTATACTGTCCTGCTTCCAGGTTTTCAACCACAGCTTCATTTCCGACGTCTGGTGACCAGGTATAGGAATATTGCCCATTACCACCTGCTACAGAAACGGCGATACGTCCGTCGTCCCCTGCAAAGCATGAGGTACGTGTTATGTCTGCTGTTAAGGTTAGGTTGCTAAATAATAAGACGCGTATTCGACCGGTAGCTCGGCAACCATTAGTATCCATCACTTCCACTTCATAATCACCTGTAGGCAGGTTGCTGATTGTGGAAGTTGTACCATTATTATTCCAGCGATAGGTGAATGGAGCCGTTCCATTTCCTGTTATGTTTACTGTAGCGGTGCCGTTTCCAGCTCCACAGGTATCGGGTGTCATTTCAAATTTGAGGTCTGGTGGAGGAATTCCTATCACCGTTACCTGGAGATTGGAGGAGCAGCCCACAGAGTCAACTACTGTTACCGTATAGTTGCCAGCAGGAACATCCATAAGCCTGAAGCCTGTTTGTTGAGGAATGGAATTCCAGGTTGCTGTAGCGGTCGGGTCACTACTGTTTATCAAAGCGGTCCCACCTACACTACAAGTCGCTGGCGTAGTGTCGAGCCAGGTGATTATTGGGGCCGGGATTTCTATTATTGTAATAATGGTATCCTTACTTCTGCCTGCTGCATCCACTACCCTGAAGGCATACATACCCTGGTCCAGCCCGGAAACTGTAGGTCCAGGAATGGCAACAGCATTTAGAAAATAGGTAAATGGGGCAATACCATCATGCGAGATAGAGAAACTTCCGTCATTTCTTCCGCAGCGCTCAGGCTCTACGTCTACTGAAGTCAGGATGAGGTTTTGGGAGAGGAGTAGTGTGCTCCCAAGTAGGAGTACAAATAATAATAGGTGTTTCATAATGTTCGAGCGAAAGGCTAAGGCTATTTCTTGGGCTATTGAGAACAAAGTAAAATTAAAAAACGCCAGCGGAGACTAATTGGTGTGCCTTCTGCCAAAAACTATGTGTAAAGGGTTATTTCCGCTAACCAACTTGGATTGGCTAGTTTTGTATTGTGAGTTAAGGGCTTGGGGTTCAAAATGTTGAGTGTATGTGAAAAAATACTCGCTGCTCGATGTTTGATGTTCGATCCTCAAAAAACGAAGATCGAACATCGAGGATCAAACAGCGAACGAGAGACCACACATGTATACCCACATCAGTCATCAAGCTCCGTCTCCAAATGATTCACAAGGATATCGAGTGCCTTGTACATATGCTGATTATTTGGAACAATAAGATCACAAAAATGACGCTGAGGCTCGACATGCTGTGCATACATCGGAGCGACATATTTGCGATAGTCGGTTAGTACCTGATTCATGGATTGGCCGCGCTCAGTAGTGTCGCGGCGAAGGCGCCTTTCGAGGCGCACGTGCTCATCAGCCTGAACAAATACCTTGAGGTCCATCCGCGAACGAAGACTTTTATCATACAAAACAAAAAGACCCTCAATCAAAATAATAGGTGCTGGCTTGAAAACAAGCATCTTAAATGGCTTCGTAGGATCATTAAACGTATATTCTTCCCTTTCAACCGACTCTCCCTGGATCAATAAGGCGAGATCACGTTCAAGCTCATTGAGAAATAATGACTCAGGATGGTCATAATTGACTAAACCTTCTTCGTCGTGTACCTGTTGACTTTTGGGCTTATAATAATTGTCAAGAGAAATGAACGTTAGCTTGTCTTTCGGGAGACGTGCCAATAGCTGTCTGCTCAGAAAGGTTTTACCTGAGGCGCTGCCTCCGCAGATTCCAAGGATATATGGTTGTGATTTCAAAATTTCAGCTTCGTTTATCTAGAGAATGAGGTTATCTTTGCGACCGCCACGATATAAAACAAAAAACAAATCAACTATGAACGCCGACCTTTTGCAACAATCAGGGATAGACATTACACTAAATGAGGATCAGCGCATGATCAAAGACATGATTCAGCGCTATGGAAACGAAAGACTGGACTGGGAAACTGTGCTTCATTATGATGAAACACAGGAGTTTCCAATCGAGATTATGAAGGAGTTAGGTGAGATGGGATTGTTGGGAGTTTTGGTCCCTGAAGAATACGGAGGTTCAGGTTTTACGTATCACGAATACATTACGGTAGTTTCTGAGATTGCAAAATTTTGTCCTGGAATCGGCCTTTCGGTTGCAGCTCACAACAGCTTGTGTACAGGTCATATTTTGAAGTATGGCAGCGAGGAGCAAAAACAACAATACCTTCCAAAACTAGCTACTGGCGAATGGATCGGTGCCTGGGGGCTTACAGAGCCTAACACAGGATCAGATGCTGGTAATATGACCACTACGGCTGTTCAGGATGGTGATTACTATATCCTGAACGGAGCGAAGAACTTTATCACACATGGCAAAAGCGGAAATGTTGCCGTCGTCGTGACACGTACCGGTGAACCTCGTACCCGCAATAATGCTACTGCATTTATTATCGAAAAAGGTACGCCTGGTTTTACGCACGGAAAAAAGGAAAACAAGCTTGGAATGCGCGCCTCTGAAACTACCGAATTGGTATTTACAGATTGTCGTGTGCATAAGTCGCAGATCATAGGCGAAGTAGGCCAAGGCTTTAAGCAAGCGATGGGCGTACTTGATGGAGGCCGTATTTCGATTGCTGCCCTTTCATTGGGTATTGCTAAAGGTGCCTTCGAAGCTTCTGTAAAATACAGCCGTGAGCGCGAGCAATTCGGCAAGGCTATTTACAAATTCCAGGCGATTAGCTTCAAGATTGCAACGATGGCTACAAAGATTTCAGCCGCAGAGCTTTTGACACATGAAGCTGCCGAATTGATCAATAATAAAAAGCCCGTAACCCAGGCTTCTGCTATTGCAAAGCTGTATGCAAGTGAACTGTGTGTCGAAGCAGCCAACGAGGCTGTCCAGATTCATGGTGGTTACGGCTATATCAAGGATTTCCCGGTAGAGAAACTCTATCGTGACTCGAAGTTGTGTACGATAGGGGAGGGAACCAGTGAAATTCAAAAGCTTGTAATCGCACGAAACCTGATTAAAAAATAAATTCAAGAGGCTTCTAGCTGCTGGCTTTTGGCTTCTGGCCAGAACGTAAGAAATCGCATGAAAGAAAGCCAGTAGCTAGCAGCCAGAAGCCAAAAGCCGCCAATTATGAATCGCATTGTTTTAATACTCGTCGCTGTTGCCTTATTGGCTGTTTCATGTAGCCAGCAACTCGGAGAAGAAAGATCTATCAGAGGTACAGTCAAATCAGCTGCTACCGGGGCAGTCCTGCAGGATATGTATTTGACTTTTCTGCATAGCAATGGAAAGAATTTTCCTAATGAGCGCATTGTAGCGCTGGATCAGCTCACTGAAGCTACAGGGGAGTATTTCTTCACATTTGAGCCTTTCAAGATCAAATCTGCAACGGACGTGCGCATTGCTGCCAATGCTGCCGTTCAGAATGAATACGCTGGAGGTTTCTTTTTCTTTCGCTTGCCTTTAGGAACGATCACCGTTCCGTTGCAGACGGTCGTTGATCAGCCTTCAGATGAGCCCTTGGAAAACCAGGATATTCTTGTGTCTCCTTTTGGACGCTTAATTTTGGAATTGGATCTTCCTTTTCCTGCCTCTCCGGCCTTCCAAGCTAGTATTCGCATTTCGAATGACAACTTTACGCACAGTATTGATCTTCAGGATCAAGATCTCAGACGCCGCTTTGAGTTTCCTGTTCCCTTAGACGAACGTTTCAACATCGACGTCATCGGTACTGCTTCGGGCACACCTGTGAGCGCTAGTGATACGTTGCGTGTACAATCCAGTAATACCAGCAGGGAGTTTACGTCAAAGTTGGAAGAGTAGAGAAAAAGCATGCCTTTTCTCTACTAGCTTCTGGCCCGAAAAAGGACGTGCTACGAAACTTGAATAGAATAACGGGATATACTTTTAAGCCAACAGCCAACAGCCAACAGCCAACAGCCAACAGCCAACAGCCAACAGCCAAAAAAAATCATGCAAATCACAGACACATTCACAATAGAGGAAGCTCAGGCTTTGCTTGCTCAGAAGAAGGCTTATTTCTTTTCAGGTGAAACGCGCTCTGTTGGTTTTCGTCGTAAAAAGCTGAAAGCGCTCAAGGAAGTAATAAAGCGCCGTGAGCAGGAAGTCTTTGATGCGATATATGCTGATTTTAAAAAGCCGGTTTTTGAAACCTTAGGAACCGAAGTGGCTTACGTCATTGCTGAGATCGATCAAGCGATCAAGCATCTGAATGACTGGGCGAAGCCGCGTTCCCTAAATGCTACCTTACTCAATTTTCCTGCGCGTGAATATGTGCAGCCTGAACCCTTTGGCGTTAGCCTGATTATTGCGCCTTGGAACTACCCGTTTCAGCTTGTTTTTGCTCCTTTGGTCGCGGCCATTGCCGCAGGGAATTGCGCTGTAGTTAAGCCTTCTGAACTCACCGTTCAAACCTCCTTGTTGATGGAGTCAATAATTGCGGAAGTATTTGATCCAGAGTATGTTAGTGTCGTTCAGGGAGCTGTCCAAACTTCGACCAATCTCCTCACTCAGCCCTGGGATCATCTCTTCTTTACTGGAAGTGTTCCCGTCGGTAAAATTATTATGAAAGCTGCAGCGGAGCACCTTATTCCGGTTGTTCTTGAGTTGGGAGGAAAGAGCCCTTGTATTATTGATAAAACAGCAGATCTTAAGATTGCAGCTCACCGAATAATGTGGGGGAAATTTCTCAACGCAGGGCAATCGTGTGTTGCTCCAGACTACCTACTCGTGCATGAAGATATCAAGCAAGCACTCCTTGAAAAGATGCAGCTTGTTTTGACAAAATTTTATAGCAATACCCCAGCAGAAAGCCCCGACTTTGCCCGTATCATTTCGGACAGGCATTTTGATCGTTTAGTGAGCTTTTTAGATGATGGGAAAATAGTTGTCGGTGGAGAGCATGACAAAGCCAGTCGCTTTATCGCTCCTACCATATTGGACGATGTCCAATGGGATGATGCCGTCATGCAGGATGAGATTTTCGGCCCGGTGTTGCCCGTGTTAACCTTCACCGATCTGGATGAAGCGATACGCACTGTAAACGCTCGTCCCAAGCCTTTGGCTCTGTACATTTTTTCTGAGAAGCATCGCATCCAAAACAAAGTCCTCGCCGAGACCTCATCGGGAGGCAGCTGCGTGAACGACACTGTTTCCCATATGGCGAATCCCGACATGCCCTTCGGAGGCGTAGGCACGAGCGGCCTCGGCTCCTATCATGGCAAAGCAGGCTTTGATGCCTTCTCCAACCTCAAGGCCGTCACACGCCGAGGCTCTTGGCTCGACATTCCCTTGCGATACCCGCCTTATGCGGGCAAGCTTGGCTGGATTCGTGCCGCGTTTAAGATTAGCTAGGGGGCGATTAGCTGATTTGATAATGGAAATCGATTAGCTGATTTGATTATGAGCTGATTTGATAATTATCGTAACATCTACAACAAGTCACGTATTTCATCAGCTAATCAGCTAATCAGCTAATCAGCTAATCAGCTAATCAGCTAATCAGCTAATCAGCTACCCGCGCTTCGCGCGTTCCCACAGCACCGACTGGCGGCCTGAGAGATAGCGGAAGAATCCGCGATACATCGCGTAGTTCATTACACAGAAGTAGTAAGGCACAAAGAAGGCTTTTATCTTCATTTGCTTCTTTTCGAGTATCCAGCCGAGTGCTGCGGATGCATAAAATGCGATCTGAAGAATCATCAGCCCTTGCCAAAAAGGCACTCCCGTGCTCGCTAGCGCGATATTTGCCAAAAACATCAACAGCAAACTCAATGGAGCAACCGTCCAGCGCATTACGCGGTGGCTGATGTACTGGAAGCTCATCCAGCCATAGCGAAGTGGGTTCATCAGTGCACGGAGGCGCACAAAGGCCTGGATGCCTCCTGCGGCGATACGGACTTTACGCTTGAGTTCTTCCTTTACGGAGGCACTTGGACCTTCCATTGCAAATGCTTCAGGCTCATAGGCTACCCGGTAACCCGCCTGGGTGATTTTCATAGTGGTATAAAAATCTTCAATCAGGGTGTCGGAAGGTACAGAAGGGTGAATGTCGGTGCGTACAGCGAAGAGTTCGCCCGCTGCGCCTACGACTGTATTGAATTCGCTGTCCCATCGCTTAATGGTCGATTCATACTTCCAGTAGATGCCTTCTCCCGCGCCATTGGCGGCGGCCTTCTCATCCGTCATGATGCGCTTTTCTCCCGAAACACCTCCGACATTATCATCAGCAAAGTGACGCACGATATTGCGCACAGCCTCACGATTCAGAAGTGTATTAGCATCAGTGAAAATAACAACTGGACTATCGACTTGAGGAAGGGCACGTTGAACAGCTGCGATCTTGCCAGCGCGCTCAGGTTTATGCATAAGCTCAACCTGCGAAAATCCTTTTACCAGACGAGGTGTCGCGTCATCGGAGCCATCTGTAACAAAAAGCAGACGAAGCTTGTCTTTAGGATAATCCAGTTGGAGCGAGTTCTCGATTTTTTCTTCTATAAAATCTTCCTCGTTATATGCTGCTACCAAAAGGGTAACATCAGGCTCATAACTAGGGTTGAAAGCTTGGCGAGCTTTCCCAAAAAGGCGTTTTATCCTGATTAATGCGAATAGAACCAAAGGGTAGCCGACATAGGTATATACCACGCATGCGAGTGCTATCCAGAAGATCAAGGTCCAAGTTGTATGCATATATTTGTTACAATGTTTGGGTTCAGTTTACAAAAAGCGTGCAGAACTATTGCTTTTTTACTTCTTTTGCGCCAAATTTTGCACAAATTCTTGATACCTCAAGGGTAAATCGTCAATTTTATCATCGTTTCCCCCTTTATGTCATGAGCAACAAGCTACAAATACTGGTTACAAACATCGATCCTTCAACTTCTGAAGAGGAACTCGATGCCCTGTTTGCCGATTTCGGCGAAGTAGAAGAAACATATCTTCACGATGAACCTGTCATCGGAGACCGCAGCTATGCAGCTATCATCACGATGGTAGATGAAGATGAAGCGCAAGAAGCTTTTCAAGAAATGAAAGGTGAATGGCTTGACGGGCGTCAGATTAACATTGCCTGGTTCAACGGCGAAAAAGATGAAAACCTATTTCCTGAACCTGATGAAGCTTCGGATGATGGGGAAGAGGAGATCACCGATGATGTAGTCGCAGAAGAAGAGGACGACGAAGAAGAAGAGGATTGGAAGTATAAGAAGTAAGGACGTTTGTTTTTGCTAAATCGCCTTGCTTTGAAGGCTGGACGAGTACATGGCAATGCTGTGGCTTAATAGCAGTTATTGTGTTTTAGCACAGAAAAAATGACCGAAAAGCAACATTACATATTCTTTCTGATTCTTTTGGTTGGTTGTGTTCTTTTGACTTTAACACTTGATCCACCGACAAGGAATTACATTCCTATTGTTTGGGTATTTTTAGGATTTGGACTTCACGGATTTTGGTTTTGGAACACTTGGGTGAAATTGAGCAAAAAACTAATAAATGAACATAAGTCAGACTTGAACAAATTGAATATTAGATATCGCGACAGACAATTCTATAAGACAGTATTTATGTTCGATCTTTTTCATGAAAGACAAAAAATTGAAACGATATCAGACGACATAATTACAAGACTATCATATTTCCGAACATACTTACTACTGACTTTAATTGCATTTCCAATGGTTGCAGTTCTCGGAGTGTTAACAGTTCTGATGACTTGGAAATAATAGAAAACGTGCCATAACAAAACCTATGCGAAATGGGGGTCTTTTTCCGCTAGCCAGGTTTCGGATTTCCGACAGTGGGGATGGAATGTGTGCATCCCTGCTTGCTATGTTGGATGGACTTTTTTCAGCTTTTCGTTCTTTTTCCAACGCCAGAAATAGTCATAAATCGTCTTCCATGGAACCACTTCTTGATGAGGAAAATAGCGCCATTGGCAGCCAGTATGCAGTAAGTAAAAAATCGCATTTAGGATAAATTAAAAATTGCATGCCCATGTGAAATCGCTTATTTTTGTCAAAGTATTGTAAGAATAGATGGTGATATACCCATAACAAATTATCCTTTTCACTAAAAAAAAATCTAACCATGAAAAACTCATTTTTAATTTATCTTATCCTTGGCCTCATGATCACAGCTTGCGCCAATGATGATACCCCGGACCCGGGAGACCCGACTCCAGGCGATTATTATTACAACCTGACCTATGACGGGACCACGTATAACTATGACTCAGATATCTATCAGGCGGGACACCTTTTCGGGTTTGAATACTTTGGCGGTTGGGTGCCTGAAGCTGGTTTATTTGGAAACTCAATCGCTATTAAATTTATTTTCCCTGACGAAGTCAAAAATATTGACCTCAACGATGTGTTAGTAGGGAAAAGAATTTATTTCGACGATATCCCTCCTTTTGCTGAGATAACCCACAACTTTGGAGCAGAAGTCAGATTTGGAGGATGGGGGCTCGATAGTACCTACTTTGCCGAAGTGACAGAAGTCAAATTCCTGCGTACGGAGGAAGGATTTGCAGCAGCTGATGTTTACAGTGTCAAAGGTTCCTTCAGGACACAAATCGAAAACGCTCAAGGTGATTATGTCGATGCCATTGGAGACTTTTTCTTGCAGTGCTCACATTCCATTGACTAGGTAAAGAATCAAGAAATAGCTTCGTGCTGGCTTTGTTTATTTTCTCTTCTTTACTAGGACATGCGGAATGAACATAGAAAACGGTTCGAAGGATCTCCCAAGCCAAGTATAGGTTTGGGAGATTTTTTTAGCCTGAATTTTTGTAAAAAGGGGAATTCCTGCACTTTTGGTAATTGAAGTTGTCTAACGAAACCCAAAAGGCTAAAAGGTTGTCATATCGAGTATTAATACGGGCTAACGCCTGCAATATGTATTTTGATGACAAATACGTTCTTTCTATTGTTTCCGCCTTGGCGAAAAAGCTCCAGAGGAGCGACACATTCAGAGGACCGCTCCTCCGGAGCGGAAACACCGATGAGATTCATCGGCTACCGACCAAATGCTCCTCCGGAGCATTGTTGCCTTTGGCAACAGCAAGTAACAAACGTTGTGTATTTACCTTGAAGTCAACGTGTTCCAAAAACTTGTCATAAGCAGCCGCAAAGCAGTTTACCCTGAGCTTGTCGAAGGGATCCCGTCGCGACGGGATTGACTTTCAGTATAAAGGTCGACAAAGTCAATCCCGCATGCGGGACTCAGTTACGCGAGTCAGAATGACAGTTTTTATAATAAAAACGGACAAAATCTATTTATTAGACAACTTCATAGACAAATACTTCTGTAGCATTACAAAAACCAACAAGTGTCTGAACAAATTTTATTCATAACAAAAACCAGCGAGGAGGAAGACCGTGCTGAATTACCGGACCTTCATTGGCGATTGGAAAGGTATATTCGAACCGAACAATCTGAAATAAGAAGAGCTATTAGAAAAATGAGCTATGATATTGGTTTTGGAATCGATTTAGACCAAATCAAGGCTGAAATCAACGCTGTAAATTGTTTTGACTTTGAACCTGTAGAGAACGATAGGCTGACGATTAATAATGGAAAAACCGGTGCTGATTATAAATTTTTCAGCCTACTATTTCGAAACGGATTATGGATAAAAGGGGATTATTATTCAACTAAAATACCGGCGAAAGGAATTATTGTAATTACAAAAACGATGGCTGAAGGCCGATTAAAACGATCAGGCCACAATTCTGTAAAATAGGATTGAAGACAGATTGATTGGCGTATTTTGACGAAAAAATAAATACAATAATGATTATCACGACTGGTTTTTTATCGTAGGGGAGTTTTGCAAAACTCCCCTACGAGTCGTGATAATCCCTAATTTAAAGGAAAAAATAGCATGTTAAGAAAAGCCATAATATTATTTTTACTTAGTCAGTTTAGCATAATAACTTTTGGGCAAACGGATGATGCTAGCTTGCCTGAAAAAATTGTAATCACTGACGTGTCTTTCGATAGATATATAGGAAGGTTTGAATATAGGTACGAATTAGTATTAGACGGAAGCCAGTACAGGTTGTATAGAACCAATCTTTTTGAAACTGATTACAGGAAAAAGAAGAAAAGAGCTAAAAAGAAGTTCCTGGATAATATTGCTACCCCCAAAATTACTGAACTGATTACCGAACTCGCTAATCCTAAGGACAGCTTTGGGATTGAAGATTTAGGCTATACTTATGATTGG
>JBGCFB010000165.1:0-5687 GCA_045106685.1 Bacteroidia bacterium
GGAAGGATTGTCCCAAAGCACCGTGTTCAGCATGGCGCAGGACAGCGCAGGCTTCTGGTGGTTTGGCACTCAGGATGGCCTGAATCGATATGACGGTTATGCATTCGAGGTATTCAAACACGAGCCTTTTGATCCTGCCTCGCTTTCCGACAACCAAGTAACCGCGCTCATGTGTGATCGCGATGGTCAGCTGTGGGTTGGAACTGGTTCGCAAGGAATAGATATTTATTTGCCCGAAACAAACACCTTCAAATCCATCGCCCACATCAAAACCGGGTTATCCAATAACATTGTAAATGTGATATGCCAGGGTAAAGCTGGAGACATCTGGGTGGGAACTGCATATGGACTCAACCGCCTTCAAAAAAAGGCTTCAGGCTACACGATTAGTCAATACTTTTTAGCAGACACCCTCAAAAAGACGCCTCAATATATCCGAACACTTTATGCCGATAGCAGCGGTCATTTATATATAGGAACCTTGTACGGGTTGGCCGAATTTGACTACGAATCCAACTCAATAAAAGAAATCGAAATTGCCCCGGATGAAGACGCGCCACCAACCAGAAGTGAAAATCAAGGTGTAACCTCCATCGTCGAATGCAAGCTCGGCTACCTATGGCTGGGCATGAATAATGGTTTGTATGTATGGGATCGCAAAATCAATAGCTGGACACAGTTTTGGCGGAAATATAAAAATCGATCTGAGGAGTTTTTCATCAGCCAACTTCGCTGCGCGCCGAATGGCGACCTCTGGGCTTCAACCCTTTCCGAAGGGGTCCTTATGCTGCCCTGGCTACCTGAGAAAGGCGAATACCAGGATCACTGGTTTCACTTTTCACACCGTAGCGGCGTACGCGTTCACCTGAGTAGTGATGATGTGAGAACCATCATGCCCGATGCGCTCAATCCGCACATTGTCTGGCTGGGTCATGCTACAGCAGGTGTCGAAAAATTGGTGAGAAGGAGTGCCGTTTTTTCCACCTTTAATTTAAGAGAAAAAGGGCTGGAAAAACTTGATACGCGTTTCGTTTCAGATATCGTTACGGACACTATCGGCGGCACCTGGATTGCCACAAACCGTGGTTTAGTTCACCAAGACAAACTTGAATTTTCATTTTATCCTCCTTCCACCTTACCTGGTGGCCTGGGATATGTAACAGGTCTGGTACGCGGGCCGCAAGGTAGGATCTGGATATCCTCGCCATATGGAATGGGAGAGCTTATCCCAAGCAAAAACGGTGGCATGAAAATACGCCCTTGCTTTACCAATTCCACTCCCCGCCTGATCAACGATCTTTCCTGTGATCGCGAAGGGTACATTTATTTCGCCCTCGGTAAAAAAGTCTTTGTTTATAACCCCAAAAATGACGCACTGAGTGGGCCCATACAGTTACCAGATTCACTTTCGCAAACAGGCTCACGCTATATCGTCTACGACTTTTTGCGCGACACCCAAAACAGACTGTGGATAGCAACTACCCACGGGCTGATCATGTGGCCTGACATCAAGGACCCGATGGAGAATCTGGAACAGCTTCCTTATCGGATTTTTTATCATGATGCCCGAAAAAGAACCAGCCTGCGAAATAATGTCGTACTGTGTCTGGAGGAAGATAAAGATGGGTATATCTGGATAGGGACAGGTAATGGTTTACACCGATTGCGGGAAGTCGCAGATGACTATTACTTCGAAGCGTTTACTGAAAAAAATGGACTTGCGAATAATTTCATCTACGGAATACTGGAAGATGAGCAGACAGGCGAATTGTGGCTAAGTACCAATAATGGTCTTTCACGCATGGACCCTAAAAAAGGCACATTTGACAACTATGACGCAGGTGATGGCTTGCAGAGCAATGAATTCAATTCCCATGCTTATCACATCGACCCTGAGACAAAGGAGATGTTTTTTGGTGGAATAAACGGCTTCACACGCTTTTTTCCAGGAGAAATCCAGCGGGATACCACGCCTCCTAAAGTCCGCATTATGGAGCTGCGCCTAGCAGGTGGAGAGAAGGCTTCCTGGGTAGGAAAAAAGGTAGACGAAAGAGTTGAGCTGGATTATAAGAATCATTCCTTCTCGGTGCATTTTGTAGGATTAAACTACACGCAGCCCGAACGTAATCAATACAAATATCGCCTCCAGGGCCTGCGTGACAGCTGGACAGAAATAGGTCCGACCCGTCAGGTAAACTTCCCTAATTTGCCGCCAGGCAATTACACCTTTGAAGTGACAGCTTCTAACAGCGATGGAATCTGGTCTCCAAAAGGCGATTCTATCGAGATTGAAATCAAACCTCCTTTTCATCAAACGGGTTGGTTCTATCTGCTGATAGCACTGGGGATCGGACTAGCATTGCTGGTAGCTCACCGCATTCGCGTGCGCGAAAAGGTTCGCCGACTCCTCGACATGGAGCGCGTGCGCAAAAACGCCGCCGCTGACTTCCATGACGAACTCGGTCACAAGCTCACCGTCATTGCGCTTTCTGGCGAAATAGCCAAACAGAAACTCGCCGACAGGCCGGAAGCGTTGCCTCAACTCAATAAGATTATCACCAATGCGCATAGTCTGTATTATGCCATGAAGGACTTGCTGTGGGTCCTGGACCCTACCAAAGACTCGGTTTATGACCTAGCCCTACTACTCAAAGACTTTGGCGACGAACTCTTCGACCGAACCGGCATCGCATTCCACACCGAAGGTTTGAATCCGGCAAGCATGCAAGAGGCTCACCTAGCGATGGACCAAAAGCGCCACGTTGCGCTGATGTTCAAAGAAGTGATGAATAATACGCTGAAACATGCCGCTTGCTCCGAGGCTTCTTTGAGTGTATTTCTAAAGGGCGACCAGCTGACCGTCGCATTTGCGGACAATGGTTCCGGCTTCGATGCAGCGACATTACCTAGCTCCGGCAATGGCCTCCTGAACATGCGCACGCGTGCTGAGACGATTGGGGCGGAATTCGATATTCAGTCGGGTGCAAAAGGTACCAAGGTGAGTGTACAGCTTGAGGTGTAATAAAAGTCTGCGCTGCTCGATGCTCAAAGCGCTAGGTGCTATTTATCTCAAACCTAAAAAGTCCTTGATTTAGCAGAAAATGATGAGCAATTTTGCTTGGAGCTATCCTAACACGAAGTTGTCTAACGAATCCCAAAAGGATTGTCATGTCGAGCCGCGGAGCTGGCGAGACATCTTGACTTTTAGCTAATTGGTCGATAAAGTCAAGATTTCTCCTCAGCTATGCGAGTCGAAATGACAATTTTTCTAAAAAATTGGCTTATGCGGATTCGTTAGACAACCTCACATCACTTTCCTTATGAAACGCATACTGCGCATCCTTTTTTTTCTGCTATTACTTGCCGTAGCAGCTATGGCAGGCTACTTTTTTTTAGGTGAAGAAGAGGAGCGAGACGTCTACAGTTTTGTGCCAGATGACTTTATTTATCTAGTTGAATCCGATCGACCTGTCCAGGACTGGAAAGCGCTAAGTAGCTCCAAGAGCTGGCAGTACCTTAAAGGAAACAGCTACTTCGATGACATTAGTGGATCAGCAGATTACCTCGATTCGCTACTTGATAATAATCAGGCGCTAACGAAGCTGATCACCTTGGGCGATCTGCTTATATCAGCCCACATCACCAAACGCGATGCATATGAGTTCGTGATTTTGGTGGATATGAAAGGGCTTGGAAAACTGGGCAAATTAGGCGCAGGCATAACTGCGATCCTGGAAGGGCAGGAATACGAAGTTCAAACAGAGGATTATTTCGGGACTACTATTTGGAATATGAAGGACCCCGCCACAGGCGATGTCCTCTCGCTTACGCGCCTCTCCAATGTGCTGATCGCTTCTTACGACAAGACGCTACTCAAAAAGTCCTTCGCCCAATCGGAAGCGGCAGATCTGCGCGAACAAAGCGATTTTAAATTAGTGCAGGAAGCCATCGCACGAGACGAGTCGTACTCGCTATACCTCAATTACAATGTGCTGGAGCCATATTTAAAACTCTACTTGAGCGAAACGCCTGAACTCCTTCAAGACATAGAGGACCTTGTGGCCTATTCGGCATTTGACTTTACGATGGAGGACGAAAAAACCTACCTAAAAGGCTATACCAAACAGCGTGACAGCGTTGCCAGCTTTCTTAATATCTTCAAAGATGTAGGCAAAGGCCGCATGCTGGCCGATGAAGTTTTGCCGCTCAATACGGCATTTTTTGCCAGTATTAATTTTGATGATTTCGATGACTTCTATGAGCGCTTTGAGGAGTATTATGAAGAAAATGACTCGATAGGTTACGCTGATTTGGCACATAATAAGGCCAGAGTAGAAAAGCTACTAAAGATCGATGTCAAAAAAGACTTTTTCAGTTGGATGACTGACGAGGTGGTTACAGCGGTTATTCCGACGAATAAGCAAGATGAATATGCCTACTATGCGATGCTTCACTTTGACGATTATGAGGACGCCAAGGCGGGCATGGATCGGGTGGCAGAGCAAGTGCGCAAGCGCTCTCCGGCGCGATTTGAAGTAACACAACACCTGGGAGTGCCCATTCGCTACCTGGAGTTAAAAGGCTTTTTCAAGTTCTTTTTCAAAAAGATGTTTAGCCGCATCGAGCAGCCTCATTACGCCTTTGTGGGCGAGTATGTCGTGTTCAGTAACGACGCCAGTTCGCTGGAATATCTAATTGATTCCTACATCGGGCAGCAGACGCTGGAGTATAGCTCCGAGTGGACTGACTTTAAGGATAATTTTGAGCGAAAGGGGAATATGTTCGCCTTTGTTCAAAACGAATATCTCTATCCCTATATCCGCAATCAGCTCGACTACGAGACACAGGTTACGCTAGGAAAGAATAAAGAATACCTTCAGGCTTTTCCGCGAATCGGCCTGCAGCTTTTTCCAGAAAAAGGCATGTACCGAACCCTGATGTATGCTGAGTTTGAAAAGGAAGAAGAGGGATTAACAATTAACAATTAGCGATTGCCATATGGTGGCTGAGGTGGCTGAGCGGAGTCGAAGCCATATGGTGGCTAAGGTGGCTGAGCGGAGTCGAAGCCACCGTCAATTTCGGCTACGCTCAAGGAACGGATGAACGTATCTTAAACCGTACTTTTTGTGGACTCTGCAATGATAAAGCTCTAAGCCCCCCCTACTGAAAAAGATACCAACCTTCTGTGATTCCGAAAAAGGCCCCAAGGCCAAATAAGACCAAGGTACCTGCTCCTGCGGCGACCTCCACACGTTTTTCATACGGCAATTTTCCAAATGAAAACGCACCAACTCCGAAGCCTATGATCGTCGCTCCGACCAGGCACAACACGGCCATTCCGACCATGAGGATAAAATAATAAAAGCCACTCAGTAAAGATTCTGAAAGGCAGGTAATCGTGGAGCAAATCAAAATGACACCACTCATCGCGGTCAAAGCAGAAAGCCAAAACCATTTTTGGAACTTGTTGAACCAGTGGTCCTGTTCAGGAGGCGGAAAATCGCTCTTGGACATCGGCCAGGAGCGTAAAGGTGGATAAGACATGGGAAATAGTTGAAGTGTTACAATAGCTATGCGTTAAGCTCCTTTTACGGCTTTTGAAAAAAGGTGTTATAAAAGCAGACTTAAACTGCCGCAGCGATTGGTGAAAAGTGTACGTTTGTAAGGTTACAAAACACCCGTCCATG
>JBGCFB010000166.1:0-6442 GCA_045106685.1 Bacteroidia bacterium
GCCTGATTACTTTCAAGAAGAGCATCGGCATTGGTAGGGTCGCCATTTGCCACGATGGGGTCAATGGTCAACGGGAAGGTTACTTGATCAAGTATGACCTTAAGACCTATATTCATTTTATCTTCACTGAGTTTCATTATCGCTTCAACAAGCTTACCAGTAGCATCCCAGGCTTTTAGGTTAGAATAAGTGAGCGTTTTATTTTTATTAGCAAACTGAATTTCTCCCTCTTGGATCTGAGTAGCCTGCATGCCTTCTATCTCGAGCTGAACTGTTAATTCCTTTGCTTTTTCCGGAGCTTTATGGATAATGAAATTTTGTCGCACACCCTTTTGCTCATTGAAGTACTGTTCAGTAAAATGGGGGTACACAAAATCAATTTGATTTTCGCTTACTGTAATTTTTGGGTCTTTTTCGGTTTTCGTAAAACGCTTTCCATCTGCATAGATGCCATTTGTGGTGAAAGCCAATTTCCATGCTATACCTAGCGTATCTACCCGGTTTTGCATTTGCCATTTGCCAGGTTCGAAGTAAGTACGTATGTTATGTTTTCTATTTGGGCTTTGGTATTTGCCTACTTTTGGATCGAAGCTGATGTTATACTCACGCTCTTCAATATCCTTGAATATCTTTGACATGATATCATTTGAAGCCTCGTTCAAACTAGTGCTTTGCTCAGTATCTTCTAATACTTTTTTATTAAATAGCGATTGTTCCAAACCCCTTATCAGGATGAAAACAATAGATAGCAAAATACATAGGTAAAAGAATGATTTAGAAGTAGGTGAGACTTTCAAAGTGCAGGTTTCTGAGGTGAAAAGAATGCAATTTAGTCAATTATAAAATTTTACACTTAGCTACATTAGTAAATGCAATCATGCCTAAAGGAACTTGATTCTTACAGATGAACGAGTTTACTTATTTAAGTTCTTTAAATGATTGAAACATATTTCAATCCGTTCTTAAATTATTGGCAGGATTGATCCTAGCAATCTTGTTCACCTGCCAGAAAATGGCAGATCCCCCTAAAAACAAAGTGACTAGTACACTTCCTAGTATTTCAATAGCTCCAACTCCGTCGCTGAATTTGTTGTATAATTGAATGATGATATTATCGTAAAAGAAGTAGGATAGAGGCACTGAAATCAACAAGGCAATCACCCAAAGTTTAATAAACATTCCTGCTAAGGTTTGAAAGAGGTCTATTTTTTTTGCTCCAAGAATTTTTCGAATGGCTACCTCTTTGGTTCTGTTTTCAGTCGCATAAATAACCATTCCAAGTAGTCCTAAGCAGGAAATGCTAATAGCGAGCATTGCTAAGAATCCAAAGATCTTAAGTCCGATTTTGAAGAATTCATACGCATTGTCTATTTCATTGGAGAGTAAGCTGGCCTTAAATATTTTGTTTGGAAATAGATCATCCCAAACTATTTCTAACCTAGCGTAGGTTGATGGGGTAATCTCTGAGGCAATGGTCACGATCGCATAGTCTAGTCGCTCCATACTCTGACGAATGACCATGGGTTCTATTCGTTCGTTCAGCGGCTCATGGTTATAGTCTTTAATGACTCCTATAATCTGAGCGTTTTGACCTCCCGAAAGGAGTAACTTAGTACTATCCGCTAAAGGATTCATAGTCCTCAGTCTGTTCATCATCGCTTGGTTGACAACAACTTGTTCTATCTGATGTTCTCTATCATCCAAATGACGACCCCATACTAATTCCGTATTTATGTGCTCAGCAAATTTTGTATCTGCATAGATTTTCCTTGCTCTGATTGAATCCTGAATTTCAGGAAAGTATAAATAGATGTTTTCAGATAATGGTGTCCCTGGAATACTGGAACTAAAACTCAAATTCTTCACATCTGGATGATTGAGATAGGTGTTTCTAATTAGATCAATATCTTGATTTTGGGTAGGGATGATGAAGGTGTTGTCTACATTGAAGGGGTAGTCAAATGAGCGCGACTCTTGATATTGCTTTAGCAAAACACCAATTCCTATGGTGAAACTGAGTGTTAGTACAAACTGGAAAACCAGCAGTCCTTTCCTAATTCCAGAGATACTTACTTTCTGATTGGCTGAGGTAGATCTTAACGCTTCAATAGGGGAGATCTTGGCAAAGTAAAGAGCAGGAACTATGCCTGTGAAGAATCCAGTAAGGATGGCGAAGAGTATGAATGCCAGAATAACCCCGCCTGATACGGCTAATGAGAGAACGGATGACCCCACTAGCATACTTAGAAACTCAGCTCGGATAATATAGAAGATGTATGACGCCAAAAGCATGGCTGCTAAACAGATGAGGATTGTTTCGATTAGAAACTGTCCTATTATCTGCTTTCTATAGCTTCCCATTACTTTTCTGATACCTACTTCTTTTGCTCTTTTCAAAGCAACAGCAATGGACATATTAGTGTAGTTGAAACAGGCAGGAATGAGAATAAGCAGAGCCACACCAAAAAACACCATCATGGTGGGGCGGTCAAATTCTACTCCAATAGTATCGCTCATCATGTCACCAGGAGAGATATCCACCAAGCCTTGAATGACATACTTTGCACTTTCTTCATCGGTTAGAAAGGCCTCTTTCCCAGCTAATCCCAGCTGCGCTATTTGTCTTTCAACTTCTCTTTTCTGGTTGGGAGCAATAGAAAAATAATAGTAATTGCTATGAAAATCTGTCCAGTTAGAAGCTCGCTCATTAGCACTAAATTTCTTTGAAGTAGGAAAACCAACTAAGAGATCAAATACCAAATGAGTGCTTTGAGGAAAGGCCTTCATAACTCCCGTAACTCGTAAAGAACCCCAATTTTTAGTTGCTAATACCTTGTTGATAGGCGACTCATCTCCGAACAATTTCGTTGATAGTTCTTTTGTGATAATAGTGGTTCCAGGTTCTCTTAAGCTTGCCGCGTTACCTTCCTCTATAGGGAAAGAAAATAATTCAAAAAAGGATGGTTCTGTGAAGAGGCCATTAGTGCTTATTTGGTTTTCTTCATGAATTATTTCAGGGAAAAGGTAGTCGTTGATGTGTACGGATTTGTTTATTCCAGCAATTTGCTCATCCATGGCATAGGTGAGAGCAGGAGGAGAGGAGGCATACCTGTTCACATCTCCAGCCTCTTCTACTTTAGTAGTCAATCGATAGGTATTGAATGCATCTGGATGAAACTCATCAAAGTGCGTGAGATCTACATACATGGCTAACGCCAGTAGCGCTATAGACATACCCATAGCAAGTCCCGCTACATTGATCAATGTGAAGGCTTTCTGCTTCTTTAAGTTTCTAATGGAAATTTTGAAATAGTTTTTAAACATGGCTAAGTTATTTGTACCTGAGTAGGCGTGATGTGCTGAATTTCTTTTTCGTTTTTTTAAAGCGTAGGATGAAAAGAGGGAAAGGGTATGAAGCCAATAGTGCCAATCTGATTTGAAGGAGCCTTTCTGTTCTACATTCTGGTAAAACACTTCATCTATATCTCCTTGAATATCTTCTAGGTCTGCTTTTCCTGCAATCCACTTTAGAAAAAGAGCGGCTAGCTTGGGCGGATGATGTTTTGATGCGGAACTCATTTCAGAGAAAGGTTTACTTTGGTATTGGCCCATAATTGATCACGCAGTGATTTCATATTGTTCAGCTCACCAATGGCCTCATTCGTTAATTCGAAGTAGCGCTTTCTTCTACCGCCTCGTTCATTGGTGGGGTCACCAAGGTAGGAGGTAATATATCCTTTTTCGTCTAGTCTTGTCAGTGTGGAGTGCAGTGCGCCAATGCTCAGTTTACGATTGGCACGTTTCACTATGTCATTCAAGATCGCCACCCCGTAAGCCTCTTCTCCCAAGTTGGCAATGGTGAGTAGCACTAGTTCTTCAAATTCTCCAAGATATCCTTTCATTGTTAGCTATTTTATGCTGTCACCCTGAACTTGTTCCAAGGTCTAAATGGATGCTGAAATGAATTCAGCATGACGATTCGTTTTATTACTTTCTACTTTTAAGAATTAATAATACGGCAAGGATAGATAATATGTTTCTATTTTTAAGAATTAATACTAAAATCTAATGTTAGATGGTATCCATATACCTTTGCTTTATGCAAACATTCACGCTAGAGAAATTCGATTTTATTGAGCTATACAAACTTTTGAAAATCATGCAATTGGCAAGCTCAGGAGGCGAAGCGAAGCAATTGATAGATGAAGGTTTGGTGAAATTGAATGGAGAAGTGGAAACCCAGCGTCGTAAAAAAGTTCGAAAGGAGGACTTGGTAGAGTTTAATGGACAAAGTGTGAAGGTCGATTAAGAAACGTTTTATTCATATTCTTTAAATCATTTTGTTAATGCTACAGCCTTGGTTTGTGTCTTTACAAAATACGTTGTACTTGTTTCGCGAGACACTAACCAAGGCAAGAAGGAGACACAACACCTACTCAGACGGATCAGCAAGGTGACGGTCAAAGTATTCGATGAGCTTGTTAAACAGGTAACGATCGTAATTCCGCTCACGGCTCCATCCATGAGTTGCTCCTGGTGCAAACGCAAAGTCAAAGTCTTTGCCCTGTTTAATCAGTTCTTCAGCTAATACGGCAGTCGTCTTGAACGGTACCACATGGTCCTGGAAGCCGTGGATGAACAGGAGTTTATCCTCCAGATTCGCTGCATAGTTGAGCGCTTTTCTTTCGAAGATCTCCGGATGTGTCTGTGGTCGACGAACAATTGCAACATCGTCTGTGCCAAAGAACATAGGGTCGACAGCCGCCGCTGCTGCAACGCCCACCTGGAATAAGCCCGGCTTCATCAATAGCGAATAAACAGAGAGAGTGCCGCCGTAACTGCTGCCCCAGATGCCGATGCGATCGGGATCGACATAATCTAGTGACTCCATGTAGGTAACGGCACTCGCATAATCCTCAATGTCTTGGTCGGCAAAGCCCAAGAGAAATTCTTCACGGAATGCTCGACCATAACCGTTACTACCACGTGAATCCACCTGCACGACAATATATCCCTTCTTGACCAGCAGCTGTTGAACAAGGCTGTAGTTACCGGCCCAGCGGTTCCTTGCTGTATTCGAATATACAGGCCCAAAAATTACAGGATACTTCTTGTCGGGCTGCATGTTGCTAGGTTTTAGAATCCGGGCATGCAGTGTGTAGTCATCTACCAGACTGGGGAAACTAACATATTCCGCAGCTGTCCATGTTCGCGTCGTGAAGGCTGGTAATGGAGAGTTGGTTACTCGCGTAGCATCACCACCCTTGCTGCTTACCACGTAAAGTTCGTTCGGTGACGTGTCGTTGCTGTGCATGAACGCCAGATGCCTGCCATCCGGTGAAGGGTAGCCAACGTTTCGTCCAGAAAGACGCGTTATCTGCTCGGGATCACCACCGGACATACTCAGTCGATACACGTGTTGTTCGTACGGATTAACGCCATTTCCTGAATAAAACAATGCATTGCCAGCAACACTTGGAGCCGATAGCACATCGTAGGATGGATCTGTCAGCAGCTGCGGACGATCCTTAGACGGTGAGGCATCAATCGTATAAAGACCGTAGCGATCACCCATATCACTTAAGAAAACGACCTTCTTACCATTCGAATGCCATGTAGATCCGAACGATGTATACATGCGGCTCTCTCGAACTCCTCGCCAAATCTCGAGCAGTTGGCTATCTCCGGGTGCAACGACGAACAATTTACGTTTAACCGCCGTGTCTGATGCGGTATCTATCAGCAGTGCACCGTCTGATGACCAGTTGAAGTCGATGACCTGGTTGGCGTGCGGGTTTGGCAAATCGAGATACGTGATGTTACCGCTTTCTACATCGAGCAGACCAACCTTGCGAATTTCGTTTGGATCGCTCGGGTAACTACGGCGTACCTCGTTGGGATTGGTTTCTGTAGCAAGGTAATCCGGGAACGGCACCTTTCGCATCTCGCGTCTGTCAACGACATGAAAAGCGATGGTTTTGCCATCCGGGGACCATTTGTATGTTGGCCCACTCCAGATGCCAGGGCCGATTTCACGCTCCGGACGGCTGTAGCGTCCCTTTCGTAAACTAGAAAGACTGGCAATGCCGATCTTGGTAAGCTGGCGATTCTGTTTGGAAGAGAAGTCTGCAAGCCACAGATCACCGTTCCGTATATAGGCCGCTTGGTTGCCACCTGGCGATATCGACAGGTTACGAGCACCTGCCTCGACGGGCATCAACTGGAGGTCATCTTCTTGGCTCAATGATGTTTGCCATAGGTCGTTACCCCGCAGGCTGACAATTGTATTCGTGTCGGACCAGAAAATATCGCGCACTGATGTGGATGCTGTATTGGAAATGAGACGCACTTCCTTACCATTACTTGTGGATAACCAGAGCCCACGCCCTGGACTTCCAGGTTCATTCCAAGAAAAAGCGAAGTGCTTGCTGTTAGGTGCCCA
>JBGCFB010000167.1:0-10887 GCA_045106685.1 Bacteroidia bacterium
GGGTGACAAAATCTGCCTGCGGCGTAGGCCAGGCCTCAATGGTTGTATCTTTAACTGATATATACCCATTAGCGTCTGTGACGGCAAGGGTTATCCTGTAGACGCCTGGCGTGGTATAAATAAAGGATGAGTTTTGCTGACGATCAGTTCCGCCCGGCACACCAAAATCCCATTCCCAATCTACGATGGGAGCATTGCCAGGAGGCGATGCATCGAAAGCCTCCACGTAATATGGCGTACATCCTGCCACGCCTGAAAGGCGCAAGCCTGCCTGCGGAAGTGGATGAACAATGACGGCCGTCTGCGCGAGCGCAGTATCCCTACAGCCTTCATTAGTAGTGACGATCAGCTGCACATTATACGTTCCAGGCCCATTATAAAAATGTGCAGGATTCTGAACCATACTGGTCGTATTATCCCCAAAGTTCCAATCCCAACTGACAAGCGGAATCCCTGACGTACTTCTGTCTACAAATTGAAGTGTTCCAGTATCACAAAGCGCCGCAAGCGATGGTCGAAAATCTGCCGAAGGCTTTTCAAGCACGATGACACTATCGGCTATTGGTACAGAAAGCCTACAGCCCAGACCGTCATCCAGAATCATCACAGGATGAAATACTCCTGGTCGCGTGTAAACATGACTAAACGTATTCAAAATTGGGCTTCCAGAAAGCACCGTCCCATCATCAAAGTCGATCGCATTTGAGACGGTATTAGTAAGCTGGGTATTGCCGCTTACGAGTAAGTCCTCACAGCCCACCAAAGGCTGAATATCGAAGGTGCCGCTCGGTCCGAGTACTGTAATCGTATTTGGCAAAAAGAATGTATCCTGACAGCCCGATGCAGAAGTAGCGATTACAAACACGGTGTATGTTCCTGGCAACGTGTACTGATGGGTCGGGTTCTGTACGTTAGCACCGTTTCCGTCTCCGAAGTCCCACTGCCAGCGCGTAAACTGATGTGCAGAGTTGATGGTCGCGGTAAAATTGGTGAGCAGCGGCGGGCAATTGATCGAAGTCAAACTTGCGCTAACCGTAATATCGGGATCTTCCACGACTACTATGCTTTGCAATGTATCACTACAACCGAGGCTATCGGTTACGATAAGTTGGGTCGTATATCGTCCATCCTGAACATAGGTATGAGTCTGATTACCGCTAGAAAAAGAGCCCCCTCGATCGCCAAAATACCACTGGTAATTCAATGTCGATACGCCACTGGACCGGTCGGTGAACCGCAGGGGTCGGCCTATACAAGTCGCAGGAAACTGCGGCTGATAAGAAGCGGTCGGTTTTGTCACCAAAATAAACCTCCGCTTACTTATGGTCCCGACACAGCCACGGCTGTCTGTGGCCGTAAGCGTCACGGTAAAGTCACCTGTTCTGTTATAACGATGAGTAGGATTTTGCAAGGTGCTACTTGTACCGTCTCCAAAATCCCAAAGCCAATTCGTAATTGTCAATGGCGTAAACGTAGAGTTTGTAAATGTTACAAGATCTCCGATGCAGGCATTCGTATCCAATGCACCAAATGTCACATTCGGTTGATACACATCAATCCGGATGGTGCGAGTGCCAGCGCAGGAACCTGCCGAGTACATCGCAAGGCTCGCAGTAAAAGTTCCAGCCTGATTATAGGTATGTTGGGGGTTTTGCCGAATCGATCGATTACCATCACCAAAATCCCAATTCCACAAGGCTCCTCCAGTGCCTTGGTCTGTAAACTGGACGGTCTGCGGAACGCAGCCTGAACGAGGAGTAGCAGCGATTTGCATTCTGAAAATCTCAACAGATACAGTAGAAATAACGGTATCAGCGCACCCTGTCGCATCATTCCACACCACCATCATAACATTGTAAAACCCTGTTTGTCGATAGGTAAATATAGGCTCTGCTATATTGGAAGTATCGCCTGGATTACCCGTTCCAAAATCCCAGAAATATCGCGTTGCCCCAATCGAAGTATCTCGAAAGAAAACCGTATGCGGCGTATCACAGCCTACCAGATTGCCATCAAAGCCTGCCTTTGGAGGCAGTATATGAAAAGCACTATCCTTTCTCAGCGTATCATAACAGCCTCTATCTTCTACAATCAATTCAATAAAGTACCATCCAGTATCCTGAAAAGCGAATTTGGGGTCCTTTTGATTAAGGTATGTAATTCCACCAATATCCCAGACAGATGCATTATAGTTTCCCGTAGATCGATTGAACAAATACACTTCCTGGCGCACGCAGGCTATGGAGTCTACAATTTCGAAGTCGGCCTTCACCGTATCGCCGACAGCTATTCTTCTACTAATGGAATCGATACATCCCAAAGAGTCTTCGACGATTAACTTCACATCATAAAAGCCTGTATCCAAATAGGTCGCCCGTGGGTTGGCTATGATAGCGGTATCCCCATTTCCAAAATCCCAGTGATAGCTCACGATAGGACCACTAGGGCCGAGTACAGAGCCATCCATAAAGTTTACTCCTAGTGGCTTACAGCCCTTCAGCGAATCTGCAGAAAGACCAGCAGTTACTCCGCCTACTTTTATAATATCAAATTGGCTTTGGGATGAACTACATCCAAAAGGGTCAGTAGCCTGAAGCGTAACCGAATAGGAGCCTCTAGCTAGGTAGGTATGACTTGGGCTAGTTTGATTACTGGGATTTGAACCATCTCCAAATAACCAGCGATAGACTGTTCCAGGAGGGCTTTGGGTAGCATTAGTGAATTGTACAGCGAGAGGAGGATCACAAGAAAAGGCGGGATCAGGACTATAGGTAAAGTTAACCTGAGGGAGAGGGCGAACCCGTACGTCAAGGGTATCATAGGTAAAGCAAGGGCCAGGCTCTGTATTGATCAGCGTGATTCTATAGTTACCGGGGTTTCGCGAAGTAAATATCTCAGAGCAAGCCGTGCTGCTACCTCCGTTAATATCCCACAAAGTAGCGATGGCTGAAGTTGAATTACAGTCTAAAAAAATGGTATCTCCAGGGCAAATCACCGTATCGGACGCGATAATTTTGGCCAGGTTATTTCCCACATTGACCATATTGGGGATCACCAGTGTATCACTACAACCAATTTGGTCGGTGATGATATGGGTAACTGTAAATGAGCCACGGAAATTATAGTTTCCTGTGGCTGTAGCTCCGAAACCAAGTCTTCCATTTCCAAAGTTCCATTGATGCGTGGTTCCTGGCCCTGTCCCCAAGGCCCTAAAGGTGGAGAATAGGGGCTGGTTACATGCAGTAGTTGGAGTGCCATTAAAACTCGCATCAGGCCAATTTACAGTAACAAGCTGTGGAATAAACGCCGTGCCTACACATCCATTGATATCAGTAACCGAAAGTGAAATACCATATGTTCCGGCCTGACTATAGCGCTTCACTGGATTCTGAGAATTATCTACCGAACCATCTCCAAAGGACCACTGCCAACTCGCGATAGGCGAACTGCCCTGAATCGAGAGATCGCTAAAGTTGACGGGAGCGGATCGACATACCATGGTCGGTTGAACGGTAAAGTCTGCTTGTGGCCCTTCAAAAATCACAATAGGAGCAGCCATCCCTATGGTTTGGGATGGTGCGCCGCTGAATAAGAGTTGGACCGTTATGTTATAATTTCCCGCAGTTTGGAATACACGGCCGGGCGAAGCTAGGCTTGAAAAAGGGCTCCCATTAATAGCCCAGGAATATCCAGAAACACCTGGCGGCAGGTTCCCTTGCAAAGAGAATGTCACGCTTATGGGGGCGCATCCACTGGAATCACTTGCTACTATTTGCACCTGCGACCAGCCAACATTGAACCCCAATAAAAGCAAAAGCAACAACACAAATTTCCTAAAAGGAGGTGCTGAGTTTTTTTTGAAACAGTCTAAAACTTTATAGCTATTGTGGGTGAACATTGATCTGGCGTAATAGAAAAGGGAGTGAGTAAAGAAACCGTAATTGGACTGCTCCGTTCTGAATAAAAAATCAAGATCTGAGCTGACAAATATTTATAATGTAACAAATTACTATTTTTATAACCCTTAAAACCCTAAAATCGTTTGCCCTGCCCAAAATGAAGACTGGATGGAACTTTTCCCGGCGACAACGGAACGGCCTACTCGTTCTGGTTGTGATCATCTTGACCATTATTGGTTTTCGCTATGGGAGCCGCCTGGGGAAACAAAAGGATCAGATAACAGCTCCTCCTCCTTTGGCCGTCGTGCCCGATAGTAGTTATATAAAAAAGCGAAAGCAGTATAAGCAAAAGGGCCAGAGACCAACTTTTTCTCACAAAAAAAAGACACGGCCCGAAGCAGGAACAATCAATATTAACCTGGCACAGGCAGCCGACCTTGAACGCCTTCCAGGCATAGGCCCCGTTTTTTCAAAAAGAATCGTAAAGTATCGGGACGCGATAGGCGGTTTTGATTCTGTAGCCCAGCTAAAGCAGGTTTACGGGCTCCCTCCTGAAACGTACGACGATCTTGCAGCGCTATTTTTTATTACAAAAAAGCAGGTAACAGATGCGAAAAAACGTGTAGACACATTTCCCATCAAAAAATTTGATCCCAGACCTTCTGCATCATATATGATCACTGATCTAAATTCTGCGGACTCCGTGGCGCTTGATGCTTTACCAGGAATCGGCCCTACCCTATCTAGGCGTATTATCAAATTTCGAAATCGCATCGGATACTTTGCTTCCGCGGATATGCTTACGCTGGTTTACGGGCTTTCTGAGGAAAATTATAACAAAGCATTACCCTGGCTGAGCATCTCACCAACTGAAGCCCGGCCACTATCGCTCAGAACTGCAGAATGGAAAGACCTCAAAAATCTATCTTTTCTTTCTAAAAAAAGCATCAACGCCATCCTTACTCAAAAACGAAATATGATTCCGTTTATCAGTTGGGACGAGGTCGCAAAACTCCCCGAAATGGATAGTACAAAAACTCGCTGGCTGAAAGGTTATGCGACGCTGAAATGAGGTGGTAATAAGAAGCTAGTTCTGCAATTCCCATTCTCCAATCTCTCTTCTACAATCCATCACGTTTTTATTGCAGATTTGAGATGAGTGATATTAGATTTTTGATTTGTAAGGAGAAACTTATAGTTAGCTTGTAGCCTACAGCCCCTTTACTTACTTTTGTAGCTTACTCTATCGCAACGATGTCTGAAGTTACCCCGCTCTCCGCTGCACTCATTTCCGTTTATCATAAAAAAGGCCTCGAACCGCTCGCTGAAGCACTTAATGCTCAGGGAGTTACCGTTTATTCTACGGGTGGTACTGCCGATTACTTACGTGGTCTTGGCTGCCATGTGGTAGACGTTGCAGACCTTACTGGTTATCCGTCTATTTTGGGTGGTCGTGTAAAAACGCTTCACCCCAAAGTTCATGGAGGAATACTCGCCCGCCGCGCTGAGGCCAGCGACCAGGCTGAGCTCACTCAATATGAGATCCCACCGATCGACCTTGTAGTCGTCGACTTGTACCCGTTTGAAGAAACGGTAGCCAGTGGAGCAGACGAAGCAGCAGTTATTGAGAAAATCGACATTGGTGGAATTGCCTTGATTCGTGGAGCAGCGAAAAACTTCAAGGATGTAGCCATTGTGCCTTCGGCAGCGTGGTATGAAACTGCGGGGAAGTGGCTGACAGATCAAGGCGGATTTACCCTTGACCAACGCAAAACACTTGCCGCAGCGGCATTCGATGTGTCATCACATTACGATACACACATCCATATGTATCTGGCTGGAGAAAGCGACAGCCTGAAGGTTTCTTCGCAAACCTCAACAGCATTGCGATATGGAGAGAATCCTCACCAGCAAGCCTGGTATTACGGCGATATCTCGACCCAATTCGATCAGCTTCATGGCAAGGCGCTTTCCTATAACAACATCGTCGATATCGAGGCAGCACTCGACCTTGTGGATGAGTTCGATAAGCCATTCTTTGCCGTGCTAAAACATACCAACCCATGTGGTTGTGCTGTCGCAACAAATATGCTCGATGCCTGGACCAAGGCACTGGCGGGAGACCCCCTCTCTGCCTTCGGCGGAGTCCTTGCTTGCAATGGTACAATCGATGAGGCAGTTGCAACAGAAATTGACAAATTGTTCTTCGAAGTGCTCATAGCAGAAGATTTTTCGGAGGATGCGATGAAAATTTTACAAAAAAAGAAAAATCGTATTCTACTCAAGCGAACCGGAAAAGATCGTCATGCCAAAATTCAAAAATCGATGCTTGACGGCTATTTAGTACAAGAAAAAAATATACGACAGCTTCAGGCAGCGGATTTAAGTTTCCCTGCGAATATTGAACCTAATACAGACCAACTTGCAGACGCATATTTTGGAGACAAGGTAGTTAAACACCTGAAATCCAATGCGATAGCGATTGTGAAGGACAGCCAACTCATCGGAAGCGGTGTAGGCCAGACCTCACGTGTAGATGCCTTAAAACAGGCGATAGACAAGGCAAAACGAATGGGTTTTGCGCTGGAAGGGTCGACTTTATCGTCTGATGCTTTCTTTCCATTTAAGGATTCTGTTGAGCTTGCACAAGCCGCAGGAATCACCACAATTGTGGAGCCAGGAGGCTCCAGACGCGATCAAGAAACGATCGACTATTGCACAACTCACAAGCTGTGTTTAATTTTCACAGGAATTCGCCACTTTAAGCACTAATGGGACTATTTGATTTTTTAACCACAGACATAGGAATTGACCTTGGTACAGCTAATACATTGATCGTATATGACGATGAAGTAGTCGTAAACCAACCGTCAATCGTAGCCGTCGATCGTATGTCAGGCAGAATAATTGCCGTAGGAGAAGAGGCACAGCAGATGCACGAGAAGACGCACGAAAAGTATAAAACAATTCGTCCCTTACGTGATGGTGTAATCGCCGACTTTACTGTGGCAGAATCCATGATTCAAGCCATGATAAAACTCTTACCTCGCAAAGGCTGGTTTTATCCTAAATCCTACCGCATGGTTATCTGTGTACCGAGTGGTATCACAGAAGTAGAGCGTCGTGCTGTAACCGACTCAGCAGAACACTCAGGCGGCAAGGATGTACGCCTGATCGACGAGCCAATGGCCGCAGCAATTGGTATCGGTCTTGATGTAAAAGCACCTACGGGTTACATGGTTGTGGACATCGGTGGTGGTACTACAGAAATTGCGGTGATCGCGCTTTCAGGTATTGTTACTGACCAAAGTATCCGCATCGCCGGAGACGAGTTCAATGACGACATTCTCGACTATATGCGTAAGCAGCACAACATGCTCATCGGTGAGCGTAGTGCAGAGCGTATTAAGATTGAAGTAGGAGCTGCGCTTCCTGATCTGGAAACGCCTCCTGAGCCAATCGAAATTCGCGGAAAAGACCTAATGTCTGGCATCCCGAAAACAATTAAAATTTCGCACACGGAAGTAGCCGAAGCACTCAATAAATCGATTACTAAAATCGAAGATGCTGTACTTAAAGCACTAGAGAGCACGCCTCCTGAGCTTTCTGCAGACATCTATGAGCAAGGAATTTATATCACTGGTGGCGGTGCCTTGCTTCGTGGTCTCGACAAGCGTCTCCACATCAAAACACAACTCCCGATTCACGTAGCGGAAGATCCGCTCAAGGCGGTAGTACGTGGAACGGCGATTGTACTGAAGAATCTGGACGAGTATAAGTATTTGACTACCTGATAGTTCAATTTGGTTCAAGGTTCAAGGTTCAAGGTTCAATACTGTTCAAAGTTTAAGAAGCAAGATATTGATGAGGCGGTTTGAAGATATAAAAGCATGGCAAAAGGCTCGCGACTTAGCCAAGGTTTTTTTTGAACTTTCTCAACAAGAAGTGTTTCTTAAAGAACGCCATATCCGAACTCAGATGCTGCGTTCTGCAGGTTCGATTATGGATAACATTGCAGAAGGATTTGAAAGAGGTGGCAATAAAGAATTCATTCAGTTCTTATTTATTGCCAAAGGGTCCGCAGGAGAGTTTCGATCTCAGCTTTACAGATGTAAAGATTTCAATATGATTGATGAAGAAAAATTCTCGCTCCTTTTTGGTTATTCAGAAGAGATCAGTAAAATGACAATGGCTTTAATCCAATATTTAAAAAAGAGTCCATTAAAAGGAGACAAATATTCTTAGCAACTCAATCAAGGTTTGAACTTATAAACCATCTTTGAACTTTGAACTCTCTTTTGAACCTTAAACTGCCTTGAATTTTGAACTAACTTATGCTTCCTCTTCTCCGCTTTCTCCAAAAACGAAAAAACCTCCTGCTGTTTTTGCTGCTGGAGGGGATTGCTTTGTTTTTGGTGGTGCGGTATAGCAATCCGCATAGGCAGACTTTCGGGGATGCAATGCTAGGACTCAATATTAAATTGCATCGCTCCATTCAGGGGGTGACTCAGTATACTCACCTCGACGAAAGCAACCAGCAACTACAGCTGGAGAACGATTCCTTGCGCAAAGAGGTGCTGCGCTTACGCAACATCACGTATCTGGAACGCCTGGAGTATGCCAGTCGCCCTAACTGGCGGCGCGACACTGCGGAACTGGACTCTATCGAGCAAATCGATTACCTTCCTTGCCGCGCAATCCAATTTACCACACATCGTCCCTACAACTATATTACACTTGACAAAGGTCGCGCAGACGGTGTGGAGGAGAATATGGGCCTACTCTCGCCCCAAGGCGTGGCTGGCAGAGTTGTAAAAGTTGGCGAAGATTTCAGCGTGGCACTTAGCGCGCTCAATGCCGCATTTAAACAAGCCGTCAGAACCCAACAAGGGTATGCAGGAGCTGTTTTTGAATGGCGGGGAGGCGATATCAGCAAAGGGTATATTATGGGGGTTCCCATCAATGTTCCCATCAAGGTAGGCGAACAGGTGTACACCGCAGCGCACAGCACCGTTTTCCCAGAGAACTTCCCCATAGGAACAGTAAGTGCTGTAGAACCAGACAGTAAAGCTCCTGGGTTTCATGCTGTTGAAATCACCATGGCGACAGATTTCACGACCATCGACAATCTATATCTCATACAGGTACCCTTCCGCGAGGCGGTTGACAGCCTCCAACAGGGTCTCATCCAATAATGAATCAACTCCCCAGAATCGGTTTAGCATGGGTGCTGCTCGTTACAGCGCAGGTGTTTATTTTTAATGCAATGGGCCTAGGCACTTTTGCAACACCCTTCCCATTTATTCTTCTGATTCTGATGTTGCCATTTGAGCTTCCTATTGCAGGAGTGCTTGTAGGCGCTTTTCTTACAGGGCTTGTTGTAGATGGACTTGGAGATATCAATAGCCTGGGCTTACATGCCTTCTCCCTCACCCTTATGGCTGCCCTTCGTAACTATTGGATCCCTGTAGTTTCTTCATCTGTAAGAGGCTCCGCAGAAATCGATCTGGGACGTCAGCGTCTAAGCTGGTATGCAGCCTATGCATTTCCGCTTGTTATGGTTCATCACCTTGCGTTTTTCCTACTTGATGGTCGAGGCGTTTATATTTGGCGGGCACTTTTCAAAGCACTAGCAAGTGGCATGTATACCTTTGCAATTTGCTTTTTATTGATTGTGATTTTTTATAGAAAGCAGTAAGTTGGCTTTATAAGTAAAAGATGAAAAAATCATCTCCTTCCAGAATTCGCACACTCGCACATTCTACAAAATCGCTAATTCTCTAAATCATGCCCGCATTTCCTGTACTCAATTTCAAAGATTGGATCGAAGAAAACCGCCATTTGTTCAAGCCACCAGTAGGCAACAAAGTCGTGTACCAAGATACAGATGACTTTATTATTATGGTTGTTGGTGGGCCAAACTCCCGCACGGATTATCATTTCAATGAAACGGAGGAATTTTTCTACATGCTCGAAGGGGAAATGTTGCTAAAAATCCAGGAAGACGGAAAGGCTGTAGATATACCGATCAAAGAAGGTGAAATCTTTCTTCTTCCCGCAAAAGTGCCACATTCGCCTCGTCGCCCTGCTAACAGCATTGGAATGGTGATCGAGCGCAAGCGTGATTCATCTCATACAGATGGACTTATTTGGCACTGCGAAAAATGTAACCATAAACTCTACGAGGAATATTTCCCACTCGAAAATGTAGAGACACAATTTCAGGGGATATTTAGTAGGTTCTATGCCTCCGAGGCGCTTCGCACCTGCGATAGTTGCGGCACGGTGCTACAGGTTCCTGGGAAATAAGCTTTCCTTTAGTGAAAAGTACATGGTAGAAAATGGAAAGTTAAAATATTATACACTTTCTATTTTCTACTATGCACTTTCCATTCATGTACTCTGCACCAATATCTTCCCTTCCAATGCAGCTGGAATTTCGCGGAATTCATAGAGTTGATTGCGGAGCTTGGGAGTAAATCCGGCCTCCATAATAACCTTTTGAATATCCTCAGCGCTGAGGCGGTGTGGCGCTCCAGCAGCCGAAACGACGTTCTCTTCGATCATGATTGAGCCGAGGTCATTGGCGCCAGCATGCAGACACATCTGGGCCACTTTAGGTCCGACAGTGAGCCACGAAGCCTGGATATTCTCAATATTGGGGAGCATAATGCGCGAGATCGCAATCATGCGCACATACTCAGAAGCGGTAACCGTATTACGAACCCCACGTGTGCGATTCAATAAGGTACCGTCATCCTGATATGGCCAGGGGATAAAGGCCTTGAAGCCATTGGTGCCTTCAGGCCGCTGCGCCTGTACAGCGCGAATGCGCACGAGGTGATCGAAGCGTTCTTCGATCGTTTCGATATGGCCGAACATCATCGTCGCACTCGTCGTGAGGCCAAGCTGATGCGCAACGCGCATCACTTCGAGCCACTCTTCTCCGCTACACTTTCCATTCGAAATAATACGTCGCACGCGGTCG
>JBGCFB010000168.1:0-2913 GCA_045106685.1 Bacteroidia bacterium
TGTCCGCTTACTATTCGCTGGCCCGGAAGAACTCCCCATTCATAACTAGCCCGGTTACTTGAAAGGCCGTCTACAATTACTGTGAAAAATGCCTCAAGGCTATCAATACAGAGTGTATCTGGGCCGCTTATCTGAGCCGAAAGTGGTGTGCAGGTACCTGCTATATGAATCGTTGCGGAATCACACACATTCCGATTCTGCTGCCTGTCATAAACACAAAGTCTTACTCGATAATTTCCTGCAGTTGTATAGGTATGTGTCGGATTCTCGGTGGTATCCAGTGGGCTTCCATCTCCAAAATCCCAATGGTAGTCCAGCGAGTCTGTAAACCGTTCATGTGTACTACTAAATTGTACAGGTCGGGAGACACATGGATTATTTGAAAACCAACTCAGGTTGAGAATAGGAGTAGGGCATTCGGCTAAGCTAATTACATAATAGGTCGCAGTATCACAATCAATTAATAAAGGGTTAGGTATATTATTTTGATCAAATGCGCAGCTGACAATAGTATTGAGACCTGGATATTGGCCTGCTATTGACAATGCAAACGTGTCACCTTGGAAATTGGGAAAGGGCCATCCCCAATAACTGAATGGGTACCATTTATAAGTATAAGTTCCTGTTCCTCCAGACATCGACGCTGTCACACGCAAAGAGTCGTTAGTGCCGAGGCAAATTGTATCGCTACTAAGTATATCAATGTTGACTTGTTGCGAGTGGGCCGTTTTGTAAGCGAATACTCCTAAAAAAAGTACAAAGGTGATAATGTAAATGTTTTTCATGGACTTGCTTATTTATTTCACCTCTTTTTAGTAAAAATTGGAATAAAAGCGCCATAAAATATACATGATTTAACATTAATCAAAAAAAAGGCGAGAAGCGCAGCCTTCGCCCGCTTCTCGCCCACATAAACTATAATACTAATAGGTGTTATCGGATCACAAGCTTCACATGACTGTAGCGTCCGGCGCCATCCGTAATCCGCAGCATATACATACCCGCGGCAAGGTCGCCGACCTCTATGTTCATGGAGGATTTTATCGTTTTAGTCTGTCGAATAATGCGGCCATCCATCCCAAAGAGAACAATGCGATGAAGGCTTTCTTCTGCATTTTCAAACGTGATATTGACAATGTCCTTGGCAGGATTTGGAAATACTTCAAGATCTGGTATTTGGCTGGCTTCATCTTCTTCTTTTTCTTCAAAAACCAAAGGACTGGCAATGGTATTCAAGGTCGTATTGGTGATGATCGGCGCATTGAAATCAAAGAAAATCGCAGCCGTATTCTCCATGCGATCACCCGGTAACAGCCAGGCCTGCGGCTTGATTCGATAGAGAATCGTACCGTGGCTGAGTGGCTCATTGGTGGTGGAGTCGGGGAGGAGAATGTTGGCAAAAGTCCAGGTGGCTTTTCGGTTCTGATCGATCATTAACGTGTATTCATGGCTTGAGCCTATCATTTCGAAGGTGTTGAGGTCCAGGTGAGGATCGATATTGTCATCTACCCAAACATTGAAAGCCGTGTCATTTCCAGTGTTTTGAAAGCGAATCCTATATGTCAGCCATTCATGCCCATAGATAATCGCAGGCTGATCTACGTACTTGTCATTGGGGTCAAAAGCACCACGTGCATTCACGGTGCAGCTATCAGTATTGTTGGCCTGATTGATCTCTCCAGGAAGTGTTGATGCGATGCTTGCCGAGTTGGTGAGCGGCGTGCTTAAAGCCACCGAAAGTGGCACCTGAATATACACAAATCGCGAGTAGGTTCTGCCTGGCTGAATGTTTGCGACACTCCAGGTAACGGTGTGATTGACCGGGTCATGAACACCGCCTTGTGAAGCAGAACTTATCGTCGTGAGCGGATCGTAATTGAGTACTACCGTTGCTGAAATGGGGACAGTTCCGTTGTTCCTAAACTGAGGTGCGACGCGGTGTATAAAACCTCTCCTGGGAAGGCCACAGATAAGCGTCATCTCCAGGTCATAATTTGTCTGAGTGCTGTCATAAGCAAAATCACCCATGAAATTCCCTGAGGTACTATTGATCACTGCCGTATAACTTCCCCCAAGTGGCGTACTTATCGAAAGGCCCGGAATCGTGGGAGCCGTGATAGAATATGTCCCATGAGGTACTGGGAGCGCATAACGGCCATTATTATCTGAAAACACGCGAATCTGACCTGGGCCAATGATTACTGGAAAACCACCCAAAGTATAGTCTCCTGCATCAAAGCTTCCGTTATTATTTACATCCTGAAACAGTGTTCCTTTGAGCGAATCAAGACAGGAAGTCAGCGGGTCAACCAGAATCGTGCTGCATGCTGTATCGGCGCAACCAAACACCGTGTCCGTAACGACCACACAATAGGTGGAGGTCTGAGCAGGAGTAACCAGAATCGTATCAGCAGTAGAAAATGGGGAAGGGGCAGGATTTGTACCGTTCAGGGTCCACGCCACTGTTGGAGGTGGTGTGCTGGAACTCGCTTGCGGCGTGAAGCGCCATGCTTCGGGCGTTGTTATTGTAAATGCCTGCCCGTTGCGATTGGGTGCGGTGATTGCTGTGGTGCCGCCATTTGTTACCAAGCCGATTGTGGAAGGAGCACCCGTATTGGCACTGTGTACATGCACCTCGATTTCTCCCGTTGCTTCGAATAGCTTGAGCTGGACGTAATTAGTACTATTAAAATTGTTGAAGCTGAATAAATGGACCATCGTAAGAAGCCCTGTCCGGTTTGGAGCTGTTCCTATGACATCATATTTCAGGTGCTGAAACGGGGAGTTTCCAGGGAAAAAAGCACCTCCCAAATAAGCGATACCATTAGTATGGATGCTTGTATCAGGGAGTTGGATACCTCCGTTGAAAAGTGAAGTTAAAGGACTCCCGAAGCTTATCCAGCCATTTGATCC
>JBGCFB010000169.1:0-3301 GCA_045106685.1 Bacteroidia bacterium
CATCAATCACGCGGATGCTTTGAATCGAAGGCACATTTTCTCCAAGCTCCACCATAAATATTCCTGTTGAAGGGTTAGGATAAACACTAACTGAAGCTGCCCAGGCATTTTGTAAACCAACAGAATTCACCGTAAAGCATGTAGAAGTATCCGAACAACCATTTTCAGTAATAATCACAGCGTATTGTCCATTAAGAATAGCTTCGAAGGTATCAGTTGTGGCACCTGCAATTGGAGCATTCGTAGCACAATCAATCCACTGATAGCTTGCTGTGGCCGCATCGGCTCTGAGAACGGTACCATTTTGTGTCACGATGGTATTTACTCGCCCAACTGTTACATTGGTAGTAATAATAGAATCGCATCCCAACAATGATTGCAGTGTGTCGATGTGCGTTCCAGTATTGCGCGTTGTAAGACCACTAGGAAGCGTATATACATCGCCTACACAGATGTCGGCATCGACAGTCATTTTCTGCTCAATACAGATCGTTTCGATGCTTACATTATCAAAGTTGAAATTGTCGGCATTGTAGGCAGAGCCATCTTCCATAAGGAAGCGTAGCTGAAATTCGGCTGAAAGGCCTTGCGAAACGAAGAAGCTATCAGACGTAAATACCTGAGGAGCATTTGCTCCGTCATATTGAGTAAGATTTGCCCAAATATTCCCATCCCAATAGTCTACACGAACTGTTTCACCGGCTTCGGGCGCATTGCCACAATTCGTCCCAGAACCTGCACGGTAATCGTACTTTACTTTAACAATTCCCGATCCACTGGCATCTACGATTGGTGTGCGTGCATAACCATTTGGGCTGCCACCAATTTGTAAAGAGTTTATAGTCGATCCCAGGCAACTGGTTGTTGAAAATACAGATGCAGGATTATTAGTCACCCAACACATCGGTAGGACAGGAGTAGGATCAAAGTCAAAGTCCTCCATATACGGAAGCGCAAGCGGTGTCAAACAAGAGTCGTCATAAATAGACACTGCATCCAATGAAATATCACTGCGGTAATCACTTCCCGTAATCGCTGCAAATTTCACAATAACAACATCATTCGTGTATAGGCTTAAGTCAGCTTCTACACGCTCCCAGGCATCCTCTGAAGACTCTTGGTCCTGGCCTATGCCACGCCACAGCGACGCCCAGGTCATACCATTATCATTCGAAATTTGACAATCGAGATCGCCGGTATTAACACCATACATATGATAATGGAAGGCTAAACGCGGGTTTTGCAAAGCAGAAAGATCAAGACATGGTGTCTGGATTTCGAATGACTGATTTCCACAACCATCAGAGGATTCAGTATAGATATATTGCCCATTGTCACTTCCAGGGCGATTATCAACGTCAGGACCTGTATCACCAGAAGGTGTATTTCCTCTGTCAACTCTCCAGTCCTGATCATCTGTAGTGAGCTGACGCCAACCATTTGCTACTGCTAGTTGACAGTTAATATCACATTCGTTTACATTTCCACAAATCGAGAATGATTCAAAATCTTCGGTCCATGGGAAAGCAGTAACAGCCAGGAAGTGTGATAGCGTTAAAGAAAGCGAGTCATTTGCCGGAAGGGAGTCTCCAGCCATTTTAGCCCACACATCAACATCATATGCACCAATGTTCGAAAAGTTACCTGTTGCTGTAAATGAAACATCGAGTGGAGAACGCGTATTGATACTTGTTGGTAAAGTGTATGACTCCGTTTGTACGGGTCCGCCGTTTATTTTGAAACTAATATCAATCATGGTTCCGGCAGCGATAGGCGCTGAGCCAAGATTATCCAACTCAATCGTAATGGTTTCGCTAGCTCCAAGGCCACAGCCTTCGAGAGGAGATTTTAGCGCATTCACCGTAAGGTCATTGAGAAAGCAACTGTTCAAAGCTCTATGTGTGTGTGAAAGGGCGATGGCTCTGCGGCTGGTTGCTCCACTTGGAGAAATTGCTGCAACAGAATACCAGTTGGATTGGTTTAATGGTAATCCTGTGAAAAAGTAGCCCGTTGTACTGACGGTATCGAGTGCTTTCATGTATTGGTTACCTAGCTCATATACGATATACTCGCTCGCTCCAGTAACCGGCGCCCAGCTAAAGTAAGCCTGGCCCGTACACAGATCCAGCATGTTTAGGTTATCAGGAGTAGGCATTACATTGAAGGTAAAATCCGACTCATCGTTAACCGTACCGCGCGAAACGCGAACCATCGCATTCGGTGTGATACCATTAGGCACGGTCCAGTCATAAAAACGATCCTGGCTACTCACATTCGTTGCGATGTTGGTCCAGGTCATGCCGCTATCAGCAGAGAACTCGATCGTAAACGATCCATTGGTATCATATGCATCCCAACGGATTTTTTCAGTTTCGCCCGGAACGAGAAATTCACCTCCAAAAGGATGTGTTACGGTAATTTCATCAAAGATATAGTCATAGACAATCCAGTACTTCTGCGTACCCATTGGAACATTAAACCCATCAATATCGATTGTATAGGCAGAGGTTCCAGGATTTGCAATAACGATCTGCTCCATGTTATTGAGGTGATCAACACCATTCGTAGCAGCAAGCTGGACGAAGCCTGAATCGGGGTTTAGTATCCATGGCAAAAGCGTCGTGCTATTAGGTGTAGTGATGCTCATATCAAGGTCATTGACCAAAGCCGTAGTGGCACCTGCTGCAGCTGCAGCATCGTGCCAGTAGATCATGATTTTTGCTTCTCTTACGTCAGCAGGAAAGGTAAGCGTGTGCGTATTCGCGCCTCCGTTAGCAATCGAATCCTGAAAGTACTGACGATTTTCCAGCACCTTTACTGCACGTAGATTATTGATCCTTCCCCAACCATAAATAAAGTCAGGACCTGTATTTCCCTTATCATCAGCAGTATTCAAAATAACGCCTTTCATAAGATCAGAAGGAGGATAGGTTACACTATTGAGTTCGCGATATGCCTGATAGAGTTGTGCCAAAGAAGCTGCAACATGCGGGCATGCCATCGAAGTACCGGACTTAGTGTTATAACCAGTGTTTGACTGATCAGTGGTGGAATAGACCGCTGTGCCTTTTGCAGTAATGTCTGGCTTGATACGGCCGTCATGGGCTGGGCCGCGGCTACTTGAATTAGAAATTACGTCTTCATGATTAGCATTCGCGACAGAGATTACATTCTTGCCTTGCTTGTGTCCACCTGTGATATTTCCCCAGCCAGCACCTGCGCCGTAACCACAATTTGAGCGACCACTGTTTCCAGTAGAGAATACGTGCATCAAGCCAGGAAAGTCGAGTACCGATTGATC
>JBGCFB010000017.1:0-3025 GCA_045106685.1 Bacteroidia bacterium
GCATATTTTGGCCGTTAGCTTAGCACATTCAATACTGGCTATTTAATCTTACATGAACATGACTCATTTATTTCGAAGCGCACTCCTGATGTTGTTTTTAGCGACGGTGGCCTTTGCCCAGGAACGCACCAATCCTGCCAACCAATCGAAAGAGCTAGGCACGGTCAGTTGGTACCGCGATTTCGATCAGGCGAGCAAGCTCGCAGCGGAGCAAAATAAAGCCGTATTGATCCTTTTTCAGGAAGTGCCAGGCTGCGCTACCTGTCGGAATTATGGACATAATGTCCTCAGTCATCCGCTGATGGCAGAAGCGATTGCGGACCAGTTTATTCCATTGGCGATTTATAATAACAAAGGCGGAAAGGATAAAGCAATCCTGGAGCGCTACGGTGAGCCTAGTTGGAACAATCCTGTGGTGCGCATTGTCGATCATACAGGCAAGAACCTTATTGCGCGTATCGCTGGGAACTATAGCGCGCTGGCCCTTGCCAATGGGATGAAACAAGCCTTGGGGGTGCAAAAGAGGGCGGTTCCGCAGTATCTATCATTACTAATATCTGAGCTGGCTCTGGAGGGGGAAAGCACATTGACGGAAAGCTATTTTTCGATGTATTGTTTTTGGAGCGGAGAAAAGCATTTGGGAGAAAATAAAGCTGTTGTAGCTACAGAGCCGGGCTTTATGGGAGGAAAAGAAGTAGTAAAAGTGCATTATGATTCAAGCCTCATTTCAGAGGAAGCCCTTGAAGCGTATGCAGAAAAAGCCCAATGTAATCCGGTTGGTCATGATGCCAATTATCGTCTAGCGTCCAACGATCATCATTACTATCTCAAACGCAGTGTATATCGGTACCTACCATTGACCAAAGCACAAAAGACGAAGATCAACAGTGCGCTTGGGAATGGTAAAGCGGCGAGTCAATACCTAAGTCCACAGCAAAAGGCCTGGCTCGCCGAACTTAAGAATCCTGATACCAAGAAGCAGGTGCTTGCTTTTTCAGACTTCAAGGATGCCTGGAAGAAAAGAGAAGCGTATTAAATAGGATGGGCACGAAGCCCAGCTCAGCATGGAAATAGCCCTTGTGCGAATTTTGTGATTTTTGGTACTATTACTCGGAACAAAATGCGTTTCATTTACCGCTTCCTTAACCTTTTGTCCTTTCGTAAGCCGAACAAGGCTATTCATCATTTTAAGGCCCCATCTTTTCGAATTCATGGAAATGATAAATCGAAACTGGCCGTACTGAGCTTGTAGCTCTTCGTGGTACATTTCTTTCTTGACAATCATGCTGCTTGATGTTATGAATGAAAAATTTGAAATAGAATTCAATCACAAACCAAAAGCTTATCAAGATCCATCCTTAAAGGATATCCATGAAATACTAAATGATTTTACTATTGTGCCGCTAGTTGGGGGCTCTGATCATGGAGTGACTGAGCCGTTTTTACAGCTTGGGGCTGCACACAGTAGGAGGCGTTTACTTATTTGATCAATACGTAAACACATCTTTTTCCTTACTTTACGCCAGCTTTATCTTTAACAATACTCATTATTCTATGAACCGGATTTTCGGATATTTCTTAGTGGCAGTTTTTGCTATTTTTTTAGGGAGCCAAATTACTGAAGGCTGCTTACTGCTTCCATACTGGAAATCATTATCTGCTGCTCAATTTTATACTTACTATGCTGAGTATGGCCCAAGCATCGCACAGTTTTATACCATTCTAACTGTTATTGCCTTATTGATTTCAATTTTTACAAGTATCTATTGCTTTGTTAAAAAATCTTCAGCACTAACATACTCGATAATATCCAGCTTCTTCGCCTTGATCTTTGTAGCCTTCTTTTACATCTATTTCAAAGACACTAACCAACAATTCTACAACGCTGCATTCGATCTTAATCAATTAGAATCTGAATTGATATCGTGGGGATATTGGCACTGGAGTAGAGTGTTTTTTGAGGTTCTGTCTTTGGGATTCTTAATGCTAGCGCTCAATATTCTAACCAGCAAAAGGGCTTGATACTCCTTCACTGAGCTGGCTTTCTATAAAGGCTGAGCTGGATTTCGGCTTGCGACTTGGTGAGTGGGTAATCCAGCTAATAGCAGTAGGCTATAGGCCGGGATTACGCGCCTTCCAGCTCCACTGTCACGAACTCCCTGCCAGCGGGAGAGAGAAGTCCCATTGATTAATAGTTGTTGTTATCGTCCTTACTTTTTGTCCATATTTTGACCAATCCATTTTTAGCATTTTGACCATAGTAATTAATGGGGGCATTTTTAATAGAAACAATAACCTGAATGTCTTTTGCCCTTAATTCATTTATTTTCTTCGTTGTTTCTGAATAATGAATTTTGTTCCCATTTATAAATAAAACAGGGTCTTTTGAGGTAGTTATTATTTGATTTGAGGGGGAATTATATTGATCCTTAAATCTATTTTGCACAGCTTTTAGTTCTTTTTTGTTTTCCTTCAAATTCGCTTTATGAGCATTTTGAACTGATACGATTATCAGATTTGGCTTCATGAATGTAGTTCCTGCACTGTCTGAATTAAGATAGTCAAGACAGAAATATTCATCACCTACATCGTATTCTCTTAACTTTTCTTTAATGTCAATTGCCTCATATGGGACGCCTTCAATTAAATAGAATTTCTCCATTTTGGATAGGTCAAGTTCAGGCTCGCAAAGGCTAATCCAGTTGTTAATGTATTCAACAGTTAGAGACTGACCTAAAACGTTTCCATAGACTGCAATGCAGATCAATACGATAATTAAATTCTTCATTTAGGCTATGCTAGAAACACTCGCGTACCCGCACTATCGCGTCTATCTGCAATATCGTATGTTATCACGCAGTAGTCAATTTCGTGCCCTGATTATCCGCTAAACTTGACTAGGCGCCATCCTTCCACTTCTGAGCGATATCGACAACGGTTTCTACCATGCCTGGCTGCCTCTTTTCTATTTCCCAGTCGGAGTTAGCGAGTCTTGAAGCGCGAAGCTTGTTCATCGCATCGGAGT
>JBGCFB010000170.1:0-3909 GCA_045106685.1 Bacteroidia bacterium
TTATTTTTGAATCTTCACTAAGGAACGTCTTAAAAATAACTTGTCCCTTCCGCTGTATTTTTCCGATGATGCTGCGTCAAAAAAGTATCGGATAGCGCGCTATCCTCAACGTTTTTTCCTTGCCTAATCGAAAAACTATTCGCGACAAGATTAACAACTTATTATTTCGCCGTTCCTAAACATGCTATTTCGGACCGAAATTTGTACTTCGCCGAAGTAATAGAGATTGTATATTTGCCATTGATTCAACCCCTCAGAAAATGACTAATTTCAAAAGAAATATTCTCGTAACCGGCGGTGCCGGCTTCATCGGTTCGCATGTTGTTCGCCTTTTTGTCAACAACTACCCCGACTATCGCATTATCAATCTGGATGCGCTTACTTACGCCGGAAATTTGGAGAACCTCCGTGATGTCGAAGGTAAGGATAACTACGTATTTGCCAAGGCTGACATATGTGATTCTGATGCAGTAGAGCGCTTATTTACAGAATATAATGTCGATGGAGTTATTCACCTTGCAGCCGAAAGCCACGTGGATCGTAGCATCCTCAATCCGATGGAGTTTGTTCAAACCAATGTCATCGGAACTGTCACCTTGCTCAACGTTGCTCGTCAGCAGTGGAAGGACCGCCAGGATGTGCGATTTTACCATGTCTCCACTGACGAAGTATTTGGCTCCCTGGATGAAGGTGGCTATTTCTTAGAAGATACTCCATACGACCCAAAAAGTCCATACTCAGCTTCCAAAGCTGCTTCGGATCATTTTGTACGCGCATACGGCAACACCTACAAATTGCCATATATCCTTTCAAACTGCTCCAATAACTACGGCCCATACCAATTTCCAGAAAAGCTTCTTCCGCTTTTCATTTCTAATATCGTAAATGAAAAAGCCCTTCCCGTTTATGGAAAAGGCGAAAACATCCGCGACTGGCTTTGGGTAGAAGATCACGCACGTGCAATCGACGTTATTTTTCACAAAGGTAAAAACGGCGAAACCTATAATATTGGCGGGCGCAATGAGTGGACGAATATCGACCTCATCAATCTGATGTGTAAGGTGATGGATCGCAAGCTGGGACGTGAAGAAGGAAGTGCTGCAAAGCTCATTACGTATGTCACAGACCGCGCTGGTCATGATATGCGTTATGCGATTGATCCAGGCAAAATAGAGCGCGAACTCGGCTGGACTCCAAGCTTACAATTTGAGGAAGGTTTGGAAAAAACCATCGATTGGTATCTCGCAAATCAGGAATGGTCTAACCGCATTCTTTCTGGTGCTTACCAGGAATACTATGCGATTCAGTATGGTGGGTAGATACCTGTTCGGTGTTTGATGCTCGATTCTTGATCTTCGTTTTTTGAGGATCGAACATCAAGAATCGAGCAGCGAGGAAAAAAGTCACCTTACAAATCAACCGCCAGCCACTGATACGGCTCGGTAGGAATATCTTCTACCTGAAAGGCCCACATGTCTTGCAGGGCTGCAAACGATGATTTCCAGAGTTTTGAAAAGGTATAGCCACCAGATCTGAATACATTGGTGTGCTGAAACCATACAAGTGCCAAGGTTCCAGCGAGTAAGAATTTTTGCAAAAAACGTCCTGTAGGCGCCCACCAGGAAGGTTTGTGGCGTAGGCACATGCGTAATCCGCTCGCCTGGAAGCGCAGATGATTGGGTTCGTCCCACATTATCTGATCGCAGATACGCTTTAGGATTTGGCTATCGGTAGCCTCGCGAAGGGCTTTATAATATGCCAGTGCAACCATCTCAGCGACGGTAAGGACCAGGATGCTTCCTCCAAGGCCCAACGGCCGGCGCATAGCACGAAAGATATCGTCCACCCAGTGCTGACGGATCACAGGCATCTGCTGATTTTTCATAAAACGCCCAAGTATCATGGCATGACGCTGTTCTTCGCGAATGAACAGCGTCAGCGCATCGATATAAGTGGATGGCGCGCCTTCCTTTACGGCCTGCTTGGCCTTGGACATGAGGTGTTTTCCTTCGGAGTATTCTCCTCGCTGAAAGATGCGGATCGAAGTGTAGATACGGTCGTATTCGTCAGGACTAAGCTGATACTCGTCATCCCAGTCGATGGCGACGGGCGTGGCTGCATTGGTAGCGAAATACTGGGTCCAGGTATTGAATTCGTTTTTCATTAGTCTTGAAAACATTAGTCATTGATAATTGGATCATGAATCATGTGACCGATTTGATCGATTAAGGCATCTGGGTCGATATCTATAGAAGGCGAATAACGCAGCGGTTTGTTACTCCATAACATTATTCCGACCATCGCTCCTAAACAAAATGGCAAGGGAAGCAGAAGCATTTCTACTGGTAATAGGTCGCCGTCCACAAGATAGATTAAGAGAATAGGAGCATATCCAGTGAGAAAGCAATACAGCGTAACCAGCCCCAATTTGATCCTCATCGAAACATCAATTTTGCTCAAACCGCTCACAATACCATAAAAGAAAAAGAGTGGAAACAAGGAGGCAACGAAGCTCACGAATGCACTTACTATCACCAATACACTTATAAAGGGAATGAGAAGGGCATTGCCTATCAAAAGTGCAGTACCCCAAATGCGGAAGGAATATTGATAAGGTGCGTTTTCCATTAGTCATTGATAATTGAGGCATGGGTCATATCGCCAATCTGGTTGATTAAGGCATCTGGATCATGGTCTATAGATGGCGAATAGCGAAGCGGTTTTGTACCTAAAAACATCATTCCGACACATACTCCTATGGCATAAGGCATGGCAAAGAATAAGCAATCCCAAACCGCATTTTCCTTTCCTCCAATACATATCGCATAAGGAATAAGGGCGGTTAGTAGGCAATACACCATTATCATAAAACCTTTTGGCCTGATATCAACATCTATTTTCTGCAAAAACATGACAGCTACGACCATCAAGGGCAATATGATTACAGAACAGAACGTGACCAGAAACGCACCAACTAACATCATAGCCATAAGTCCATTTAATATTCCGGCAATCACATTTCCTATAATGAGGCTGTTTAACCAGAGATAGACTGAATATTCAGATGCGGAATTTTTCATTGGGTATTGATGATTAACCGGCCCTTGTAGAGAAAAGGCATGGCATACTGTAGAGAAAAGGCATGCCTTTTCTCTACAATGTCGATCTGTTTTTCACCATCGCAACCTGATATATTAATGCGATGAACAGGCCGAATGTGAGGGTAAAACTCATGGGTTCGATTTGGGTGAGGAGCGAAGCAGCGTCGCGCAGCAAGCGCAAGGGATGCGAGATCAGGTCCCAGGAATTCCAGCGCTGAAAGCGGCCCAGATATATGCCAAAACCGGTAAGCAAGCATATACCCAGCACACTCAAGTGGGTAAACCAGGATGGGAGCTGGGAGCGAATCAGTTTCTCTACTTGCATGAGGGAAGTAATGCCGATCATCAAGCCCGTAATGGCGCTTGAGGTGAGAATGATCAGGTCAAACCAATATGGGGATGCAGGGCGGGGGCGCAGATGCAGAAGATCGGTGAGGATATACGGTGCATTGGGAAGAAAAAGCAGCCATGGAATCAGCCAGATAAAACCACCGCCTTTCAGGCTTTTCACCCCAGAAGAAATAATGAGGGGAATCCAGGCTAGAAACAGGTTCCATACCAAAAACAGGAAAGTGGCGTGCCCGGTAAGATAGCAGCGAATCGCCACGAGGGAGACACAAAAAGCAGAGGCCAGGATAAGGGGGAATAGGCGTTTCATGTTGATTTGATGATGAGCTGATTTGGTCATTAGCTGATGTTAATTTCCGATTTCGTCGATCAGATTAGTAAAAGACTGAGTAGCGTGATGAGAACGATCAACGAACTTCCTTTTTCCAGCAAAAACTCCGATAAGTAAGCCGATGATGTA
>JBGCFB010000171.1:0-6252 GCA_045106685.1 Bacteroidia bacterium
CATGCTAAAAGCTAACCAACAAGCCCGAATTGGCTCTTTGTCTTACGGTTTCCCCCCGATCAAACGAATGCTCTTTTTGGCCATTTTGCTGATTGCTTCGATGCATGTTTTTTCTCAAAACAACACCGACCTCACCTACCTCGCCGATATCAATGAGCAGAGGCTCAAGCTCAATAATCGCTCAATGTATGTACTTGGAGGATGGGCAGTCAGTAATATTGCTTTGGGAACCGCACTACGAGGAAAAGCCACAGGCGCCAATCGCTATTTCCACGAAGGAAATGCAGCCTGGAATGTCGTGAATCTTGCGATTGCGGGAGGCAGTCTTCTTGCAGGAGCAAAGGCCGATCCAGCGGCATTTGACATGTTTCAGACCATCGCCGAACAACAGAAAATAGAGAAGTTCCTACTGTTCAACGCTGGGCTTGATGTCGGCTATATGGCTACTGGACTATATTTAATGGAAAGAGGAAAAGCAGGAGTCGGCAAAAAGTATGATCGATTTTCCGGCTACGGCAAAGCTTTACTGTTACAGGGAGGTTTCCTCTTCGCTTTCGACCTTACGGTTTTTATGCTACACAATAGCCAGGGTAGTGCTGCGCTAAAGCAAATTCTTGCCTCTACGGTTGTAACGCCTGAAGGAATTGGGTTGTGCTTGAGATTTTGATATGCGAGTATTTAATACTATATTTGAATTAAGTGTTATTGTGTAATGTATAACTATGTAACATTTTTTAAACATTTAATCACCAAAAACAATGCTAAAAATTTATCAATCCCCCCCCCCCATTTTCCATTAGCTGGATAGTTTTGTTGGTAAGCTTTTTGATTCTTTTACCCAGTTTCTCACAAGCCCAAGTAACTCAGTACCCGTATTGGTTTGTTCCTTTCAAAGCAGCGAGTTTTGCATTTCCCTCCAATCCTCCTGTTCAGGTAGCAGTTCCTCAACCAGCCTCTGCACCTGCCGGAGATAAGGATCAGCACGCTTTTAACGGTGCTTGGGATGACTGTGGGAACCTCCTTTTTTATGTTGCAGGACGCTCTCTCTATAATAGCACGGGAGTCAAGGTTTCGGACCTTGCTATGTCATCGGAAACTGAAATTTCAGTCTTTCCCGCTCCCGGTACCGAAAATTGGTACTTTATTGTGTATCAAGCGCCTGTGGGCTTTGCTACAACTGCCGCTTTCTACACATTGTATGATGTCAATACAGGTGCTATTCCTATTGATCCTGGATCTGGCAATATGCTGAAAGATCTTATTGCAGGTGATTTTGCACATAGTAATGGTCAGGTCTTTTTTCCTGTCGGACCAATCAGGCAAGCAGTTTCTAAGTTGTCAGTGTTTCATGGCTTTGAGTGCAGAAACTTATACATTGTTGATGATATTGGAAAAGTAATTCGTTATGACATTGGTTGCTGTCAGATTAATAACCCTGTTGTTATCTTCAACACGCCTCAAATCTCGGATTTTGGTTCTGAACTTGAACTAAGCCATGACCAAAAATATCTCGCATGGTCTGTAACGAGAACGATAAATAATGCTAATGGACCTGGCCCGGTGATAAATGTACTTGAAATTGCCAATACAAGTAATTTTGTAGAAGTTGAACTTCCTGGGATTTGGGAAAACATTTCAGGAATCGAATTTGATGCATCAGGAGAACGTATTATGGCGACTATTGAATGCATGGATCCCTTCACAATGGATAATGGAGCATGGTTAATCGATTTTCAAGGACCTCCACATAATAACCCTAATTTTAGCGCACAACCTGGTACCGACGCATTTAGTAGATCACAGGTAGAATTAGCGCGTAACGGTTATTGGTATGTATCCAATACTCAACAATTGCTAGCTGTTGACCCTATGACGTTTTCGGTTAATTCTGCGAATACGATCAATTTTTCTAATACATCAGTTGTTCCCCCTAATAATGTAACGATTCTTCCTGATCAAGTTGATGGTGAAGTATTTCTATTTAATCCTAATTGTGATGGCGGTGGGAATACAGGTGGTGGAGACGATGGAGAGCCTTCTGGTCCAGGCGGTGGAGGTGGTGGAACTACAGCAATTTATGCTTTTCCTAACCCTGCCAATCTAGGGCAAACGGTGCAGATTCAAGGCTCAACTTCTTATGAATCTATGCAGATTATCAGAGCAACGGATGGTTTTACGAGAACAATTCCTATGGAAAATAATAGTAAAAAACCTTTCCAACTCAATACTTCTGATTTAGAATCTGGTGTGTATATTTTGAAATTCAGAAACTATACAACCCGCCTATTGATCCAATAATACATTTTACATTTAGTTCAACCTATGTGAGTAGTTGGTGAATAACCGACTGCTCACATTTTAACAAACATGAAATATGAAATTTATAAAGATCATAGTGCTGTGCATGTGTACAATGTTTTCATGTGCGCAATCACTGGCCCAACCTCCTATTGTATGGGACACCATAACAGGGGTTCAAGGCACAAGCTCTGATGTAGTTTATGATGTCAAAGAATATGAGAACATCTTTTATTTTACAGGAATAGGCACAGGTAGAGGTTCGGGTATTGATGCTCAATATTGGGTTCTTGATTCAACAGGGCAGGAAGTCCTTTATAGCGTTTATGGTGATAAAGAAAAAAGAAATAGTTGCAACGAACTCATACCTTACTCCGATTCTAGTTGGTTGATGCTGATTAATGAGCATAGTGTTGATATTCACCTTATTGAGCTTCACCATAATGGCGACACCGTTCGAACGATTAGGTTTGATGACCTTGCTGAAGCCTTTACATACCGATTTGCAGGAGCGTTTTCTCAAAATACAGGTGCTCTAGTTTTGACGGGCCATTCAAAAATTTCTGGCGATCCTACCATTGCCATTTTACCAAAAACACTGGATACGGTTATATTTAAAAAATTCAATATGATGATGCAGGGTACTATACCGGAAAGTATAGCTCCTGTTACAAGTGGAGGCTTTATTTTGGCAGGTACGGATTATTTACTCAAGCTAAATGATCAGGGAGATAGCGTTAACGCTTATCGCTTCACTGGAACAGGAATTATTTCGAAAATTATCGCGCTCGAAAACGGGGATTTTGCGGTTACGGGAACCCGGCCAGACACGATGCGCCCAGTTGGTTCTCCATTGGTTCCCGTGTTATTTATTTTTGACAAAAATCTGAACCTCCTAAATACTCATTGGTGGGGAATAGAAGCACAGAAGCTGAATTATAGTGTTTCAATAAACTCCATTAATGAAATACCGAATGGCCAAGGTTTCATTCTTTCTGGTTCTAAGCGAGGACCTGATGTCCCCCCATTTAGTGGATATCTTGCCAAATTGGAGCAAAATGGTGATCTGGGTTGGGAGTATGTTGACTCAGCTTCCACATTACGTCCCAATATCAAATTTTGGGATGCTATCCCAACCTCTGATGGAGGATATGTAGTCTGCGGCCAACAAGGCGACTTTCAGTATGCTGCCCGCTTCGCTCGGGATACGAGTATCTTTTTGACAAGTATTAAGGAGCCTCTCCTTCTCGACTTTCAGGTTTTTCCTAACCCTGCGAGTGATTATATTACATTCCAATCGGGAGAACCTGTGGATGTCACGCTATTTGATCTAAAGGGAAAATTGATTCAGCGTTATAGTTTTCAACGCGAGAAAATTGTAGATATATCTGCTTTGGCGCAAGGAATGTACATCTATAAAGCGATTAGTCGAAAGGGCCTAGTCGCACGCGGAAAGTTTATAAAACAATAATGATTATCACGGTTAGTTTCGCATCGGTTGCTAACCTCTGTCAGCGCTTTAAGCATTGTGGTGAAGCGCTGACAGAGGTGGGAGCAACCCAATCGTGATAATATCTTAGTAGTGAATATTGCACAGAGATAGCACCTTTTAAGGGGCGCTATTCATAGGCTTCGCCTGCTCCATGCCTTCAGCTGACCAGGAAGTGAAACCTCCTTGCAAATCATACACTTCATTAAAGCCAAGGCTTGTCATAAGAGTAGATGCTCGGCCGCTTCTTCCACCAGATGCGCAGTAGATAAATACTGGCTTGGATTTATCGAGTGAAGCGATCATATTTTTGAATTTAGGATCATTAAAATCCATGTTAGTGCATTCTGGAATCATTCCCAATGCAACTTCGCCAGCTGTTCTAACATCAAGTAATTGAGCATCTTCCGTAGCACCCAACTTGGCATAAAAGTCCTGTGGGCCTAAGAGTGTAGGTTTACTTACCGTTCTTTTTGTGGTAGTCTCAGGAGCAGCCGTTGTTGCAGATTTCGGCTCTGGTTCGTTGCAGGCAAACAGAAGTGCTATTGCGGTTAAGGCAAGGATTATGTGGATTTTTTTCATTGTTGAGATAAGTTGTGTGACTTCTGGCTTCAAGCTTTTTTTGTGAAAATACTCATACTAATTCTACTTTGTCAAGTTAGCAAAATCGGCCATTTCAATCAGATATAGGGGATTAAACTAAAGCTGCCCTATTAATAAAAACTGCCTTCCTGTTGTCTCTAAGCATATTTAGCCAATTATAGATTTTATCAAAGTCGGCTATTATCAGCGAAAAACCTACGGGAAACCTAACTTGACAAAGTAGAACTAAGGAACGCCTCAAAAATAACTTGTCCTTTCCGCTGTATTTTTCCGATGATGCTGCGTCAAAAAAGTATCGGATAGCGCGCTATCCTCAACGTTTTTTCCTTGCCTAATCGAAAAACTATTCGCGACAAGATTAACAACTTATTATTTCGCCGTTCCTAACAGACATTTTAAGAACTAAATCTGCAATCATAATTTTCCAATCACTAATCTCCAATCCATTTTATTAAACCGTTCTTTTAGACAAAAAATGAGGCTGGAAATGAGATTGGAGAATAATGATTTTCGATTGGAGACTTAGTTCCTTCGTCACTAGCTTCCCGAAACCCGAATATTCAGGCTTCCGCTTTTCTTAAGGTTGGAGCGAAGCTGAACGACTTGCTCGCGCGTGCCATCATCTACACGTATGGAAGCTGTATTTGGAGGAATTGCTCCCAGGTTATGTGCGTATAATTCGATGCGATTATTCTGTCCTAGTTTGAGCTTGATCGTGATCGCTTTTGGGCGACGCGTCAGGCAGTATCGTTTTAAAACGGTTTTGCCATTTACGATGACAGAGATGGTGTCATTATCCATCGAGCCGTGATCCCAAACATAGAGCTTGATTTTTTGGGTTGCTACCGTCATGCGACCTTGAGTCGAGGTGCCTCGCTTTGGGACTTTCTCCTTTTCAACTTCCTTCTCTTTAGGAATAACTGGAGTCGGTTCTGGCTCTGGCTGGGGCTGTGCCACAGCTTCTTTTGGAGGTTTGGAAACTGGAACCTGAGGAGGGCGAGGCTTGGATGTGAGCTGTTTGTTACAATCACCAACCTCTTGGATATTGGAAAATTTTTCACAATTCCCCACAAAGGTTTTGACTTGGTACGTTCCGCCTTCAGTAATGGTGAGTAAAGTATCTGTTGCACCAGCAATAGCAGCTCCATCCTTCATCCAAAAGAAAGGAAGATCGAGTGGGATCTTTACCTGTAGAACTTGGCTTTGCCCTGGACATAATGCCAAAGGCGCTGACTCGCGTTCAGGATCAGGAAGACCGAAACTTGTGATAAATCCAGCTTGGTTACCTACATCTTGTTTAGATGGAGGTTTGCCATTCGTGATGCCGGCTACAAAGAGCTTCCCTTCCTCATTCGTGCTCAGCACCGGAAGGTGAGAAGGATCTTTTTGTGACGTTTTTTGTTGCCAAACAGTAAGCGATTGCCCACGGCGGTCTGTGCGATTGAGAAAGTACTTTTTCGAGTCACTCAAACCCATCGTAAACAGTGTTCCCTGGCCATCGACGACGATTCTTGCGATGCGCGGATTGCGCCCTCCGGGAGCTTTAAGGTTCATCTTTTGAATCACCTCGCCTTTGTTATTTACTTTAAAATACCTGCCGTTATGTAGAAGAATGCTCTGGCCTCGCTCATCTACAAAGAGGTCAGAACTGCGTTGGCCTGTCTTGCGCGTTGCAAGTTTTTGGGTCCATTGTACTTCGCCTTCTGAATTTAATTTTGTCAAAAAATAGTAATAAGCACTGAAGCCTGCATGCAATACCTGCCCTTTGCCAAAATTGGCAATAGAAGCAAAGTCGCCACTCATATACACATTACCTTCATTGTCGCAGCCCAGCGCATTTCCGTGATCCACTACGGACGGCT
>JBGCFB010000172.1:0-29585 GCA_045106685.1 Bacteroidia bacterium
ACTTAATAACCACGCGTGTGAAAAAGATAAAAGGATTACGATGGTGGGTCGTAGGGCTGATTGCCCTGGCCGCTGTCATCAACTATATCGACCGTCAGGCACTGAGCGTGCTCTGGCCGGAACAGATGGGCCCCAAACTGTATCCCGATGCAACAGTTGACGAGCTAAAAGTCATTTATGGCTCCATCTCAACAATATTCATTATTTCGTATGCTTTTGGTCAGGCGATATTTGGAAAAATATTTGACTGGATCGGCACACGACTAGGCTTTGCATTGTCTATAGGAGCTTGGTCGATTGCCACGGCAATGCATGCCCTTGCACAAGGCTTCGCTAGTTTTGCCATATTTCGTTCACTGCTTGGTGTCGCTGAAGCCGGCAATTGGCCGGGAGCTGCAAAAGGAAATGCTGAATGGTTCCCAACCAAAGAACGAGCATTTGCTCAAGGAATATTCAATTCGGGGGCTTCTATAGGAGGACTCATTTCCATACCAGTGATTACTGCTTTGACATTCTTTCTTAGCTGGCAAATGATTTTCATTTCGATAGGAGTCTTGGGCTTGCTATGGCTCATCCCTTGGCTCTATTTGGTGAAAGCTCCCCCAAAGGACCACCCGAATCTCTCTGAAGAAGAAAGAGAATACATCCTCAGTGGACAGCAAAATCAAGACTTGGATGGTGATGGCGAGTTCGACGATGGCTATAATCCTGACACGCTTAAATTACTGTCACATAAGCAAAGCTGGGGCATCATCATTGCTTCCGCGGCCATTGATCCGATTTGGTGGTTGTTCGTAATCTGGATTCCTCAATATCTGCATGATGTCCATCAAATGGATACAGTGGAAATCGGCACGTACGGCTGGATACCATATGTAGGCGCGATGATAGGGGCCTGGTTTGGAGGCTTATTGGCACAGAACAGACTGAATGCTGGCTGGAATGTGAACAGAACCAGAAAGATGGTTATCACCCTGGGCTGCCTCATTATGCTACCTGCATTATTGGCACTTTCCAATCCTGGAAGTCCGATCATGGCAGTGCTCATCATGGCAGTCATTCTATTTGGTTTCCAGATTGCGATAGGGAATGTGCAGACTTTGCCTAGTGATTTCTTTAGTGGAAAGACAGTGGGAACCCTGTCAGGGTTTGCAGGTATGGTCGCGAAATTTACTGCAGCAGGCCTCACCGCTTCTATGGCATGGATCACTTTTGGCGGCAATTATACCAATGCATTTATTCTTGGTGCAGGTCTGGTGATACTAGCCCTGGCAGCCGTTTGGGTTCTTTGTGGTAAAATCGAGCCACTTCGTCCTAAAAGCAAATTCAATTAATCAGTATCTCCTAATCAGGAAATAGCTTCGTCTGTTTCCTGATTCTTTTCTCAAAGATTTTAATAAACACACATACACAATGAAAAAGGTAGTCACTTTCGGTGAAATCATGTTGCGTCTTGCCCCTCCGGGAAAAAAACGCTTCTCTCAAGCTAATTCCTTCGAAGTAATCTATGGAGGAGGAGAGAGTAATGTTGCTGTTTCGTTAGCAAATTACGGAGTACCGGTTGAGTTCGTAACTCGACTTCCACAAAACGATATTGGAGATTGTGCTTTGATGGAAATGAGAAAGCGCGGTGTACAGGTTCAGAATATTCTTCGTGGTGGCGACCGCCTCGGAATTTATTTCCTGGAAACAGGAGCCGTAAGCCGAGGGAGTAAAGTAGTGTACGATCGTGCGTATTCAAGTATGTCGACGATTGAAAAAGGAATGGTTGACTGGGAGCGCATCTTTAAAGATGTTGACTGGTTTCACTGGACAGGTATTACGCCTGCGCTTTCGCAAGGTGCAGCGGATGCTTGCCTTGAAGCGATCCAGACTGCAAATAGAATGGGCGTAACTGTTTCTACAGACTTGAACTATCGCAAGAAACTCTGGAACTATGGCAAAGAGCCCGGCGAAGTAATGCCTGAGCTTGTAGCTGGATGTGATATCATTCTGGGGAACGAAGAAGATGCTGAAAAGCACTTTGGGCTTCATCCGGAAGGAGTTGATGTAACACAAGGTGGCTCCGTAGACGCCAAGTCGTATTTGTCTGTGCTCAAGCAGTTGATGGAAATGTTTCCTCGCGCCAAAAAGGTGATCACAACCTTGCGTGGATCGATCAGCGCTTCTCACAATACCTGGTCTGGAGTGTTGTATGATGGAAAAACCCTATACGAAGCTCCTACCTACCAAATCACACACATCGTAGATCGTGTGGGAGGTGGTGATAGCTTTATGGGAGGCTTGATTTATGGCTTGCTAAACTATCCTGATGATGACCAAAATGCACTCAATTTTGCCGTGGCAGCTTCTTGCCTCAAGCACACCATTTATGGCGACGCCAATTTGGTCACTGTAGATGAAGTAGAGAAACTCATGGGCGGAGACGCTAGTGGAAGAGTCGCACGATAATCCGAAATTTTGAATGATAGGGTGAGCGAATGATTGAATGTGTTTTTATATTCAAAAGTTGTCTAACGAAACCCAAAAGGGTTGTCATGTCGAGCCGCGAAGCTGGCGAGACATCTTGACTTTCAGCCAATTAGTCGATAACGTCAATCCCGCATGCGGGACTCAGCTACGCGAGTCGAAATGACAATTTTGCTAAAAAATTGGCTTACACGGATTCGTTAGGCAATCTCTCAAATAGGTATTCACTCATACTATCATTCATCATTCTATAATTAAAAAAAAGATGGCCCGATTTAATCGAATAACTGTAGCTCAGACCATGCATGCACAAGGGATGGTTCCTTTGTTTTATCATGCTGATCTTGATGTATGTAAAAAGGTAATTACTGCCTGCTATGAAGGCGGAGCACGTCTGCTGGAGTTCACCAACCGAGGTGACTATGCGCACGAAATTTTTGGGCAACTGAATAAGTTTTGCGAAGCTGAATTGCCCGAAATGATTATGGGAGTAGGCTCTGTAACTGATGCCGCATCTGCTACCATGTACATGCAAATGGGAGCAAACTTCGTCGTGACACCTGTGTTGCGTGAGGATATTGCAATCGTCTGTAACCGCCGCAAGGTGTTATGGTCTCCAGGTTGTGGCTCATTGGGTGAAATCGCACGCGCAGAAGAACTGGGAGCTGAAGTCGTAAAGTTGTTTCCAGGAAGCATCTATGGTCCAGGATTTATCAAGGCAATCCGTGGGCCACAGCCCTGGACTTCCATTATGCCTACAGGAGGCGTGTCGCCTGATCCAGACAACCTTCAGAAATGGTTCGACGCAGGTGCATATTGTGTAGGAATGGGTTCCAAATTGATGGCAAAAACGTCCAACGGAGATTTTGACCTCGCCAAAATTGAAGAGCTTACACGAAGTGCCCTTGCCTTTATTCAGTCTATCCGTTGATCGAATATCTGGAAGTCATTGATGCTTGATTTGCAAAGCTCTACGAAGCTACGTAATATCCGTATTCGTTTTGGACTCTTCTCACGGCATCACACATGCGCTGGATAAAGTTTTTGCTCGCTTCTACGGTTTGTATTTTCCTCTGTTGGACCTTGACCACGCCGACAGTACAGCTTCCTGGGTTTTTAAGTAAAAGTGTCCCGCTTCCATTGGGTACTTTCCTTGATCCTAGCGAAGGTTTTTGGCAAAACGCGACTTCAAATAACCAGGCACCTGCCGGTACACTGGAATTGGCAGGGCTTAAGGCATCCGTAGAAATCGTCCTTGACGACCGTGGCGTTCCACACATTTTTGCAGAAAACGACCAAGACCTCTATATGGCTCAAGGCTATATGGAGGCACGGGACCGCCTGTGGCAGATGGAGTTCCAAACCCACGCTGCAGCCGGAAGGCTTTCGGAAATCATTGGCGATGCCGCTGTGAATTATGACAAGCGCATGCGCCGCCTGGGGCTGGCCTATGCCGCCGAGAAGGCCGACGAAGTGATCAGCGGGGGAGACAAAGAAATAGCCCAAGTCCTGGATGCCTACTCCAAAGGCGTAAACGCTTATATCGAAACGCTTTCGCCAGAAGATTATCCTATCGAATACAAACTCCTGGGCTATGCCCCGGAACCCTGGAAGCCGCTCAAGACCTGGCTTCTACTCAAATACATGTCGAATATCCTCACAGGTGGTGGCGACGATGTGGCGATGACGCAAGCATTTGACTTGTTTGGAGCAGCTTATGCTGAAGTGCTGTATCCTGATCGCAGCTACGAAGAGGAGCCTATTATCTCAAAAGATCATCGTTGGGACTTTCGCCCTGAGGCAATTCCTGCTGTGCCGGAAGGTTATCATCCTGACTCACTGCTGCTGCCTGGAAAGCCATTTGAGCAGCAGGACGCAGTAGGGAGTAATAACTGGGCGGTACACGGTAGCAAATCGGCCACAGGAAAGCCATTGCTTGCAAACGACCCGCACCTGAGTTTAGGATTGCCCTCTGTTTGGTACGAACTCCAGCTCAAATCCCAGGACCATAACGTATACGGTGTATCGTTTCCTGGTACCCCAGGGATGATGATCGGGTTTAATGATTCGATAGCCTGGGGCGTTACCAATGGCAGCATCGACGTACAGGATTATTACCGAATTTCCTTCACGGATGCCTCCCAGAAGTTTTATCATTTTGGAGATACGACCTTGCCTGTCACACGACGTATCGAAACCATCAAGCTGAAAAGCGGAGGTGTCGCATATGATACAGTGATGTACACGCATCATGGTCCTGTGTTTTATGATGGAAGTTTTGGTGAAATAGACGTGCCAATGGCGCTCCGATGGACTGCGCACGATCCCTCCAATGAGCTGCGTACGTTTATTGAACTGAATGCTGCAAGGAATTTTACCGAATACAAACAAGCAATAAGCCACTATGCCTGCCCAGGGCAGAATTTCGTATTTGCCTCAACGGAAGGCGATGTAGCGATGACCCAGCAAGGCAAGTTTCCCTTGCGTTGGGAAGGCCAGGGTCGCTATGTACTTGATGGCTCTGACCCTGCTCACGACTGGCAAGGCTTTATTCCTACAGAACATAATCCAGTAGAAAAAAATCCTCCGCGTGGTTATGTTGCCTCAACCAACCAGCATCCCACTTCGCCGAATTATCCTTATTACTATAATGGCTTTTTTGTAGAAGACAGATCACGACAGCTCGCAGAACTCATGTTGCGGGATAGTCTCAGTGTGGATGATATGAAGGCCTTTCAGCAGGATGTGCTTAATGTAAAGGCGCGTGACCTGCTGCCTGTTTTACTCGGCTCACTCGACAGCAGCCTCAATAATGCGAAACAAAGCCTTGTGCGTGATCGCCTCGCAGCCTGGAACTATCGCCATGAAAAGGATGCCTCAGAACCTATCATGTATCAGCTGTGGGAGAATCTCATGTATCGCGCTATTTGGAATGATGAGCTTACTGCGAAAAACCGGAAGGTGAGTTATCCCAAACGAGAAACTACGATAGGTATTCTTCGTGATAGCATTGACTTTCGTTTTTATGATGACATAGGTACTCCTGCCGTCGAAACGCGAGCAGACCTTATTCGCAGCACTTTTGTGACGATGGTTGACTCGCTGTATCGCTACAATGAAGATCCGGCAGCATGGAAATGGTACGCCTGGAAGGGCACCTCTATCCGTCACCTGATGGATCGTGGGACCCTGTCTTCTTTCAGTAGTCTAGATGTGCCCATCGGTGGATATAAAGGAATTTTGAATGCTACGTCCGCGCGTTGGGGGCCTTCCTGGCGTATGGTAGTTTCGCTTGGCGACAAAGTCGAAGCCTGGGGTGTATATCCTGGCGGCCAGTCAGGTAATCCTGGTTCCCCCAACTATGATCGCTTTATTGCCGATTGGGCTGCAGGTAACTATTATCCACTTTGGTTTATGCAAAATGCCTCGGAGCAGGATGAGCGTTTTTCTTCAAAAATAAGCGTACAATCGAGCAAATGAGATTTTTACTACGCATTATTCTAACAGCTGTATTAGCTTGGCTGGGCATGCTCATCTTGCCATTGACAGGTCTTGTTGCGAGTGCTATCGCAGCATTTCTTGTGGCTTTAGGCTTGCATAAAAAAGTGCCTAGAAGTCGCTACCGGAAACCTAAGCCTCAATTTCCATTTAGCTTTTGGGGCGCTTTTATCGCTGTCTTATTCGTGTGGATGACCTGGGCACTTGTTCTGAATGCTGATAACGATGGGATCATGGCATCGCGCATTGCGGGAGTGTTGAAAGCTCCTGGTACAGCACCGTGGGTGCTCGCTTTTCTGTCTGGAGCCGTCGCAGGACTTGTCGCCGGCTTTGCCGGCTTGGCCGGTAATTGGCTTGGAGATGCAGTGCGTAATTAGCGCCGAAGGTGCAAACATGTAGTTCGTGAAATGAAACGTGTATCTCTTAAAAAAGGGGATGGAGATACTACATACTAGATCAGAAATACGACATCAGATCTTTAGAAGATCCTCAAATACATAATGACTAATTTCTCCCTAAAACACGCCACCAAATACACACGCTGGATAGAACGCCTCAATGAAAGCGGGCTTGATGTTCACGGTGTAAAAGAAATCTACACCAAGTTTCGCTCAGGCGATGACCTATTGTTTGCCCTAGTCGAACTGGATGCAACAACGCCTGAAGGACATAAGATTCCTCCGGTATGCTTTATCAAAGGTGAAATCGTGTCGGTTTTGGTGTGTCTGATCGATCAGGACACCGGCGAAAAGTACAACCTGCTGGTTAGGCAGCGTCGCATTTGCAATGGCGCAAATATCTATGAGCAGGTTGCCGGGATGGTAGATCGCGATGATGACCCCTTGGATGTCGCAGTGAAGGAAGTCGAGGAAGAAACAGGCGTTACCGTCCGCCACGATCAGGTGCATCGTCTTAATGAGGAACTGCTGTTTGCCACGACCGGGACCTCCGATGAAGCCATGCATTTTTACTACTGCGAACTTCCCATGTCAAAAGAGCAAATCTGGTCCTACCACGCTCAGCACACCGGAGAAGCGGGTGAGCATGAACACATTGTGACGCATGTTGCCACATTCCCTGAGGCGAAGCGCCTCATCACTAATTGCAATGGTCTGCTTAATATCTTTATGTATGAGGCTGCTGTTTAGGGCAGGCTTCCCCAAAATTCGCTGCTTGATCCTTGATACTCGCTACTCTCGAATGGTTGAAGGAAAAAGCATACGAGAGTAGCGAGTATCAAGCAGCAAGGATCAAGTGATTTAGGAGAACAAATCAATCGAAACGTACTCGAAAATCGGAATGTTTCTGATTGTCAGACGTTTATGAAAATCTTATTTATTTTGAACTACCTCTGTCTTTATGTGAAAGGACCGTCGTATGTAGTATCTCAATTTTCATGTTGTGGAAGTATACCCCCGCATACAAAAAGCCGGAACTTCCCAGTCAAATGACCCAAGAAAGTTCCGGCTTAATTTGAATGCCTATTGAGGCAAAAGCGCTAGCGCAAGTCTTTCAACACTTGCATCGCTTCAAATACATAAGGGTCCTTGCGGAGGTTCTTATGCCACTTGTCATTTTCCTTCATGCGGACACTGTCCTGCTCAATTTTGGCGAGGTCCTCTGCCATTGATGTTATGTCGAAGGCAGGAATCTCTTTCATGATGTCTTTGTACTTGTCAGCTTCTGTTTTTTGAGAAGCGCGCAACTCGCTGTAAGCTTTGAATCCAAGTGGGAATACATCCAAGTCGCGTTGCTTCTTGAAACGAACCGCGTTCTGATCCATCTGCTGGAAGGTGACATTATTGTCTACGCGCTTCTGGCTACGTTGAATGGCTTTTTTGTAAAACGCTCCAGTACTCACCCATGACTTATAATCAGCAGGAGCTATCTCGTCCCACTCAAGGGCATGGTCACGCTCTTTTTCACCCATCTCAAGGTAAGCGTATACGTCTGGCAATACCACATCAGGAATTACTCCTTTAAGCTGTGTTGCTCCGCCATTAATTCTGTAGAACTTCTGAGTAGTGAGTTTAACAGAACCCAAAGGCTTCAGATTTTCACTTCCTTCTACAAAGCGGTCCAGATCAACAAAGCGCTGAACGGTTCCCTTTCCGAAGGTAGATGGGCTTCCCAAAATCACCGCACGCTTATAATCCTGCATCGCTGCTGCAAGAATCTCAGAAGCAGAGGCACTAAACTCGTTTACGAGAATCACGAGGTTGCCATCGTATTGAACACGTGGATCTTCATCCTTCATAACATATGGGCTGCGTCCGCGTGACTTCACCTGTACAACCGGACCTTCTTTGATAAAGAAACCAGCCATTTTTACGGCATCATATAATGAGCCACCTCCGTTATTGCGAAGATCAAGAACGATCCCTTTTACATTGTGATCTTTAAGTTTTTCGAGCTCGCGACCTACATCACGTGAACATGAAGGACCATTTGGGTCTTTAAAATCAGCATAGAAACTAGGCAGGCGGATATAGCCGTATTGCCCACCTTTTTCATCACTAATCAAAACAGACTTAGCATAAGTCTCTTCAATCACAACGACGTCACGCTCAATTGGAATGACGACCATTTCGGTGCCACGCTTAACAGTGAGGTTTACCGTTGTGCCTTTCTTTCCTTTTATGAGCTTGATCGCATCATTGATTGGTGTATTTACAACATCTACAGGCTCTCCGTCTCCTTGCGCAACCTTCACGATTTCGTCTTCAGCGCGTAGCTCGCCCTGACGGGCCGCAGGGCCTCCAGGAATAACTTCGGTGATTTTGATATAACCATTATCCTGTTCCAACAGGCGCGCTCCAATACCTTCGTACTGGCCTGTGAACTTCTCATCAAAGTCCTTCTTGTCTTTAGGTGCGTAATAGTTGGTGTGCGGATCAAATGTGCTGGTCACAGCATTCAGGTAGCGTGAACGATAGTCCTTATCGGTCTGATTATGCATGCGGCGAAATACCCTATTGTATGACTTACGCACACCTTCACGGGCTTTTTCTTCCAAAACAGCGTCACTATCTACCGACTCCAACTCTCCTTTTTTCACTTTCGACTTCTGGTCATTAAGTAGATTCACATAACGCGCCAGCGTTTGGTACTTCAGGAGTTTTCTCCAGCGGTCTTTGAGTTCTTTACTATCGGTAGCATAGCCTGTGCTTTCGGCATCTAGGTTTACTTGCTCGTTTCGATTAAAGTCAAAAGGCTTCTTCAGGTATGTATCAACATAACCTTCGACTTCCTTTGTGCGCTTTTTGTATAACTCGACTGAGCGCTCATACATTTCGTACGAGCCGACCTTCATCTGATCATCAAGCTGATCGCGATGGGCATTCAATTCCTCTACATCTTTTTGGGTCAAATAGCGCTTGCTAAAATCGAGACGTTGGAGATAGAGATCAAAAGCCTGCTCCGAAAAGTCGTCGTTTATAGAGACACTTGTATAGTGGCTTGAACTCAGTCCCTGAATCAACAGCTTGGCGACCAAGCTATTTTTATCATCGGACAGGCTAAAGGTCCATGATCCAAAGAGCATAGTGGCAGCGAGTATACCAGCCAAAGGGAGCATTTTTATTTTCATATTCATGTAGCTATTTGCTTTTTTTTCAAAATTTATGATACTGGGTGGTAAAACGCAAGAATTTACGCTTTAGGTTCAATATGTAGACGATTAATTGTTGTTTGTCCACGCTGAGTCAACACAGATGGGTTGATTTTACCAGATTATGTAGGAGAAATCTACCCTAAGTAGTACCTTTTAAGCGCCCTCAGGATAAAACTTCTGGAACCTTTGTTCGTTCTTGTCCTGACTGTAATAACGCCTTTTGTAATCAAAATGAAAAGTCCCATGAACCGGCTTTGTATCTGGCTCCTTATATTAATGACAGGAAGCTCCCTGTTTGGACAGCGGAAAGCACTTTTACTTGAGCATCCCAACCGCATCAGACTTACGCCCGTAAGCGCGCTGAATTCTTCTTTTCGCGAGACCAATTTATGTATCACCCCCGACGGACAATACCTGTTTTTTATGTCGCTTCGGGGAGGTCAAAAATGGTCAAGGAGTTTTATGCAATACCAAGGCAGAGATGTCTTTGATGGGGATATTTGGTACAGTAAGAAAAAGAAAGGCGCCTGGCAGGCTCCAAAATGCCTGCCTTACGGAGTCAATACTCCCAGTGGTGAAGACGAGCCTAACGTGAGCCCGGATGGTAATACCGTTTTTTATCAAAGCTGGAATGACCTGTGGGAACTTACCCAAGGGCCATACTATGAGGTTTCGTATAGCCAGAAGTCAGGTAAATGGGGTATGCGCAAAGGAATGGGCGGCGGTATACACGACTTTTTCATTTCAAATGAAGCTATGCGGGCAACCGACGGTATGAGCGTATCGCCTGATGGTAGAACCTTTATTGTCGCGTGCGGACAAGGCTATGACGAGCCTATGGATATTTATATGAGTACCAAAGGCCGCTTGGGCTGGGGATTCTTGAAGCGCCTCAGTATCAGCACCAATGGCGATGAACGCTCTGTATTTCTTGCAGCTGATGGGCGTACGCTATACTTTGCCTCCGATGCTTATGAAGGCTATGGTGGCCTCGATATTTACAAAACTATCATCAATGAAGATGGAACCATGGGAGAAGTTATCAACCTTGGAGCCCCCTTCAATACCCCTAAGGACGATTATGGCTTTATCCTTTCGGGTGATGGAACCGAAGGATATTTTATACGAGAATCAAGCCCGGGAAACGGAGATATCTATTATGCTGATCTCACGGATGCTGACCCGCGTATCAAACCCGGAATCGACATTAACCTGTATGGTACCATTCAGGATAGCGCCTCCGGAGTAGGTATTCAGGCTGAGATCGTATTACTCGATGCATACACCAAGCGACCCGTGAAGCGCATCAAAACAGATGCCCGCGGGAATTATCGCACGACAATACCCAATAAAGCTGCAGCGTATGACCAGATCGTAGTCGCTAAGGACTACCGTCAGAAGCAGCGCCGTCTCCGCACCAAAAAAACCGCATATGCGGATAATTACGAAATGAACTTCTTCCTCGGCAGGACCAGCCCTCCACCGATGGCAGTTGTACGCCCGAGACCTAAACCTCCCACACCTAAGCCAGATCCCGTCCCGGACCCAGAACCTGAAAGCAAGAAAAAGAAGCTTGGTTCGATAGGTGGAATCGATGCGCAAGGTAGCCCTGTGATAGGCGGTGATACGGAGGTAGGTAAGGTGGGGAAAGTGGATAACCCGTATGACTTTACTGGTGTAGCAAATAATAACCTGATCCTGCTGATCGACGTGTCTGCCTCTATGAAACAAAGCTCCAGGCTCCCGTTGTTGAAACAGGCATTTTTGAAATTGGCGCCTGCTATGCGTAAGGATGATCGCGTAACGATTCTTGCATACAATGATAATGTGGAAGTAATTGCAGAGGGCGTTCCTGCTACTCAGATTGATGAAATTTCGGCGGCGATCGACCGGCTTTCGGCTGGAGGTGGAACCCGCGGGAAGTCCGCGCTGAGAAGAGCATACCGCCTCGCAGAGACGTACTATATTCCTGGAGGAAACAACCGCATTATTCTTTCTACTGATGGTTATTTTGATTTGAATGCGCTCACCAAGGTTGCTAACAACTACAAGAATCGCATCAAGTTGAGTGTGTTTTCATTTGGTAAATTAGGTCCAGATCGATTTGCTTTGTTTGATAAAATAGCAAAATCCGGAGGCGGTTACCATACCAATATTACCCGTGCGAATATTGATGAAGCGCTGCTTAATGAAGCCAAGGCTGTAACGAATTAAATGTAATTGTTTTGTGTTTGGAGTTAAGGGTTTTGAGTTTAAATTAGAACCATAATGTTTTCATTGTATTACCGCATTTTGTGCACCACAATACCATTAACTCAAAACACCGAACCCATAACTCATAACAGCCTTTAATAGCCTTCTGCTAATGAAAAACGAAAGCCTCAGTCATGCCCAGCAAGTAGCCGCTTTTAAGCGATTATTTGAGGAGCACTATGGGGCTATTCGTAATTTTCTCTATTACAAAACGGGGGACATGGCCGAGGCACAGGATTTGGCGCAAGAAGCGTTTTCACAAATGTGGGTTAAGCGAGACCATATTCGTCAGGAGCAAGCCAAAAACTATCTCTACACAACAGCCAATAACCTGTTTATCAATGCTGCAAAACACCAGCAGGTTGTTCTTCGCTTTCAAAACAGCCCGCGAGTAGAGCGGTTTGCCCAGGACCCGCAGTTTGAGTTAGAGCAAAAAGAATTTCAACAGCGCCTGGAACATACGATTGCAAGCCTTCCTGAAAAGCAGCGGGAAGTCTTTCTCATGAACAGAATAGAGAAGATGACCTACCAGGAAATAGCGACCAGCCTCAACCTCAGTGTGAAGGCTGTGGAGAAGCGTATGCATCAGGCTTTGATCGTTCTTCGAAAACTTTCTGAAAAAATTTAATAGGGGAAAATGACCGTTAGTTGTATTCTATATAGTTCAAGCAAATAGTTCAATGAACCAACCTTTACCAGATCACGAAATACTGCGCCTATGGCTAGAAGGCAAAGGCCAGGCTCCCGAGGGGCTTGACCCTGAGCTTTTGCGTGCAGTAGAAGAGGCTGGAAAGCTTGACGTTCCATCAACAAGTAGCACGGATGCTGCCTGGGAGCGTTTTATGCAGGAAAATCATATCGAAACACCGGTAGAAGCTGTTACGCGTCCTCTTTGGAAACGCTATTGGGCTGTAGCCGCAGCGCTTGCCTTAGTGGTGAGTCTTGGTGTTATCTTTTTGGAGCCAAATAATCCTCAACCTCAGCAAATAGCACTCACGACGTTAACAACGACGAATGCTGAGCATACAAGTATAGACCTTCCCGACGGTTCATCTGTTATGGTGAATGCCGCGTCTCATATTGAATTTGATAAAGAAAATTGGGAAACGAATAGAGAAGTGCATTTGGAAGGCGAGGCATATTTTGATGTAGAAAAAGGAAGCACATTCAAAGTGCTAACCAGCATGGGTGATGTCGAAGTGCTTGGCACCCGATTCAACGTATATGCTCGTAAGGATGGCTTCGAAGTAGCCTGCCTGAGTGGCAAGGTAAAAGTGACTCCCGAAAGTGGTTCATCCAGCACTTTTTCAATTCTAAGTCCTCAACAAATCTTTCGTGCCAGTACCCAAAGCGCAGGAGCTGTAACAGAGCTCGGCGACAAACAGGCCGCAAGCTGGCGAAAAGGTGAATTTTCGTTTGATAATACGCCGTTGATTGAGGTAATTGCAGTAATGGAAAGGCAGTACAACGTCCAAATAGAATTGGATGGCATTTCCGAGCGCGTTTTTTTCGGCAACTTTACCAATGATGACCTCGACGAAGCTTTTAGGCTGGTTACGGGTCCTCTTGGGCTGAAATATGTCAAGCTCGGCGATAGCAAGTACCGTATTTCCGGAACTGACTAATGTAACGCATGCGGCCCAGCCTTTTAGTTTTTCTAGGTATTGTATTGTATATGATGCTTCCCACCTTTGGGATAGCACAGCATAGTCGTGCGCTTACGCTTGAGGATGTCGTCAGACAGGTTGCAGTAGAGGAGGATATTTTGCTAGCGTATGATCCGCAAAAGCTCAGCGACATTCCTGCACCTACAACTCTACCTAAAGGAAAAGGAATCAAGCGCCTCAATGCCTTACTGGCGCCATACTTTTTCGAGGTGTCCTGGACCAAGGCCCCAAGGGCGATGGTCGTTGCCGTAAAACCAAGCCTCACCGGGCAGGTGTTTGATGCTGAAACGGGTGAGCCTTTGCCCTTTGCTAAAGCAGAAATCCCTGGCAAAGTCGCCAGTCTTTCAGGCCCCAAAGGATACTTTACATTGGAGCCTCCCTATAAAGCCAATCTTTACCTCGTCGTTGTTTCATATGTCGGCTACGCCAGTGACACTGTGCTCTTGCAAGCAGGAAGCCGGCCCAAGCCAATACGCCTAAAAGTGCAGGCCCAGATGCTCGCTGAGGTTCGCATTGAAGACGGGCTTACACAACAGCTTCGCGTTTCGGATGCAGCTAGTCAGGCATCGATTAATCCTAAAACAATCAGTACGCTTTCAGGTCTTGGAGAGCCTGATATATTCAGAGCTTCACAATTACTTCCTGGCATTCAGGCGAGTGGTTTGAGCAGTGGAGGCCTGCATATCCGAGGGGCGAGTCCTGATCAAACGCTGACCCGTTTCGACGGAATTACCGCTTATCGAGTGGATCACTTCTTTGGCCTTTTTGGTGCTTTTAATAGCCGCGCTGTGCGCCAGATCGATGTGTATCGTGGTGGTTATGGAGCAAAATTTGGGGGCAGAGCATCGGGCGTTATTGATATCGAAGGGCGAAATGGCAATTTTGAAAAACCACACCTGGAGTTGGGAATGAATCTTTTTAATTCCTCAATTTTAGTAGAAAGTCCGATCATAAAAAATAAGGTTTCATTACTCGTCGCTGCAAGGAAATCCTACACGGATGTTGTAGAAAGCCCATTTTATAGAAAATTCTTCAGTAACGTATTTTCTCCACCTGACGCTGTAGCGCTTCAGTCTGCACGCCAGGTTCGATCAAGTGGCAGCTCTTCTGCTGACTTTTTAGACTCCTATGAAGAGATTCGGTTTGATCCGGCATCCATTACAAACTTGGGAGACAGCGACAATACCAGTACGTTGACACGTTCCCCAGTTGATTTTCGATCTGTGAATCGCGACTACTTGCGTGAGTCTTCAGAGCCGAAATTTGAGTTTTCAGATTTGAACGTAAGGCTTTCTGTGCGCCCAAGTCCGAAGGACCTCGTCACGCTTTCAGGTTTTCAAGGGAGCGATTTTTTATCCTACAACTATAATGACCAGCCCAACCTTGGACTTGATGTGGATATTCAGGATGCGTTGAAATTGCAGAATAGGGGAAGCAGCCTCCGCTGGAAACGTGCCTGGACGCCAGCTTTTTTTAGTAATACAACCTTCGCATATTCTGAACATACCAACGAGTACCAATATCGCATTACAGCGCGTGATGACACGAGTGTCGCCGCCACTGAATTAGGCCAGAACCACGGCATTCGTGATTTTAGTTTGCGAAGTGACCATAGTCTCCAGATCGGTCCGGATCACAAGCTGTCCTTTGGACTTGAAGCGAGCCGCATTCGACTGCGCTATGGTATGGCCGCAGGCGATACCTTATTCATTGGACAGCGGAGTATTGAAGCGACGAATACCCTGTATTTGGAACACGCTTTTTCTCCACTAAAAAATGTCCAAATCACTACAGGTATGCGGAATTCCTGGTATAGCAAAACTCAAAGTTGGTATACTGCTCCGCGCTTGCAGATTCGATACAATCCGGACTCTCCATGGAGCCTGAAGGCCGCTTGGGGCGTTTATAACCAGTTTATTAGTCGGATCAGAATTAATAACGGACTCGGATTAGGAGAGGACTTTTTTGCTTTTGGGGGAAATGAAGAAATACCGGTCATAACTTCCAGTCATACGATCCTGGGTGCAGCCTGGGCACATAAAGGTTGGCTTATCGATATTGAAGCATATAAAAAGCAAACCCAGGGCCTGAGTACGTATGCCTTCCGTTCAGACCTGGAAGAGATCGATCCTGACGGGAATGGTGAAATAATTACGGGAGGTGAGTCTTTGATTAAAGGGATTGATGTGCTGATTCAAAAACAGACTGGAAACCATACAGGCTGGATTAGCTACTCGTTGAGTCACGGTTTTCAACGATTCGCTTCGATCAATAAAGGCGTGGCATTTCCTTCTTTGTTGGATCAAAGACATGAATTGAAACTTGTCAATCAAATTCGCATTAAAGACTGGGAACTTGCAGCCACCTGGATATTAGCATCAGGGCGACCATATACGGAGGCACATGAGCAAAAAACGCAGAGTGGAGTCGGCGGTGAGCCCGAAGCTATCGATTACGAGATCGTTGCTGGGCAACGTAATGCCGCTCGGCTGCCAGCATATCATCGCCTCGACCTTTCTGCCACATACCATTGGAAACTCGGTAAGGCTCCTATGGAAACTGGCCTATCGATTTACAATGCTTACTACCGAGTCAATATCCGCCAGCGTCGATATGTGCTTATCAATTCAAGAGAATCCGGCTTGCCGGCATCCGTTTCTCAGGCTGATGTGTATGACCTAGGATTTAGTCCGAATATTTTTTGGAAGCTGAGATTCTAATTCACAATTATCGATTCGCAATGTGATTGAGGACAATGCTGTCTTTGCAAATTGTTAATCGCTAATTGAATATCTAATACGTGAGGCATTAGGCTTCCAGCAGCTCCTCAAATGCCATTTCCATTCCTTCCATCAAGATGTCAAGGTCAGGCATCAATTTTCGGCAGGCTATCGCACCGATCGACACATTTCCGGCCTGACTAAAGATCACAATCAGCAAACCTAGCCCATCGACCAAAGGAGCCATTCCATAGGTGTGCAGCAGCTTGGCGCCATTTAAATAAAGCGGTTCGGGCGGGCCAGGCACATTCGTAATTACCAGATTGAAAGGCGGGTGTTCCAAAAAGTCGTCGACGTGCATACGCGTGTACGCTCTTCCGGCCAGAGCCGCAACCTGCGACGGTACAAACTCCATAAGATCACTCGCGCTGATGCTCCGAATATATACTTTGGAAGCATTCGCGCTTTCGTGAATCGCCTCCAGGCGCGTCATCGGATCAGCGATCTCAGTTCCCAAGGCTACCGGCATACCCGTGATATGATTGCCACTTCCGGCTTCACCTGGCTTATGGATCGAAACAGGCACAAGCGCTGCCAGTGATTCGCTGGGAAGCTCATTACGCTCAATTAAATAATGACGAAGACCTCCAGAGCAAATAGCCAACATCACATCATTGACCTTAACGCCTTCGCGATTTTTGACGGATTTGATATCCTCAAGTGAGACATCCATTCCACGAAATATGCGCTGCGCGCTTACACGCGCATTGAAATGCATACGTGGAGCGGAGAACGGCAGCGGCGGCGTAATCAGCCGATGTTTAATAACCTCTGCGGCTGTGTCCAGTGCGATAATCGAATTCGTAGCGAGAAACTTAATCAGCTTCAATGGCGTCATAAGCGCGTTTCCGGTTCCGCGAGCGATCATCTCAGGGCCGGTAGGAATGCGCTCTCCCTTCCAGGGCTTGCGAGGCGGCTGGATTGCGCGTGGTTCCGGAGTCGGATCAAAGAGGGCACCCATGATTTCGGCACCTGAAATTCCGTCTATTGCAGCGTGATGAACAAGGCTTATTAGCGCAAAACTTCCTTTTGGTACACCTTCAATTCCGTCCAGTCCATCTACAACCACCATACGCCATAGCGGACGATTGCGGTCTAGTGGACGACTGAGAATACGTGCTGCCAGCTCCATAAGTGCATCCCAATCTCCGGGCCGCGGGGCTGATACATAATTGAGGTGATAGTCCAGCGCAAAGTCCTGGTCTTCGACCCACCACGGGTAGCCTATATTAAGTGGCTGCTCCACGAGTCTCCTGCGGAAAACAGGCGTGAGGTGCAGGCGCTGAGCGACATATTCCCGAAATGATTGGTAACTAAAAGGTTCGTCCGGCTCGTTTGGAGCGAATAGGTAGACACCTCCCAGGTGCATCGGCGTATTGGCCGACTCCAGGTATAGAAAACTCGCATCAAGTCCTGACAATTGTTTCATCCGCTTGTTTTTATGTGAAGATAGGACCAAAGTTGCACAAAGTATAATCACTAGCTTTGCAGCGTGAACCGCAGCCCACAGCACCAACCATCTGCACTTGCACTCGTGCAGGCTATCATCCTGATCGCCACCATTATCCTGTTGATCCAGGAAGTGATAGGCCATACAGGCTATTCATGGTTTTACGAAACGCTGGACGGTAGAATTCAGGCTATCTGGTTTGTGCTTGCCGGAGTGGCGCTTTATCATATATCAGAAGGAAAAAAAACGCAGGATGTACGGCGTGAAGTCCTTATCGAAGGCGGCATACTTACGGCTATTGGATTGCTTGTGAGTGTTTTCTGGAAAATAGAGTTGCTCCTTCCCCTCGGTGTTACGGTAATATGCGCGATTCCATTACTATCAGCTCCACGTCGTCTACTGTGGCCCATCGCTTTTCTATTTATGCTGACGATGCCGCTTTTCGCTATCATTATGGACCTTGATATTGATTGGGCTCATACAAGCGCAAGCAGCGAATACATCAACTTCTGGAGCCCTTTGGCAGCTTTAAGGCGTGTTTTTGTCAATGGATATTACCCTGTAATCGCATATTTGCCATTTGTAAGTATTGGTATCTGGTTGGGTGGAAAAAACCTGGAAAGATCCAGAGTGCGAGCCGATGTGATGTGGCTCAGTTTGGTAGCGATGCTCGCAACATTTGTGGCTTCAGCGTTTCTTGACAGATTCTCCATCATGTTTATGGGATATGGCATTCAAGGCCAGGAGCTGTTCTCGCTTTTTGCGCTGGACAAAATTTACCCCATGCCCTTATTCATCGCCAACACTCTGGCTTGGACACTTTTCCTCATTACCACCCTGATGACTTGGGTGACGATTATCCCCGAAAAAGGCCAACGCTACTTTGCTCAGTTGGGCTATAAGGCTCCGTTTATGTATGCTGGAGCAGCCGTGATTTGTGGGCTTATTGTATGGTTAGGGGGATAAATTTGGAAAATATTTTTTGATTTCTGTTGACCGGAATTTGTTTTTCTCGTCTAACAAGTCGAGCAGCGTTGGCTTAGTCGTCTGACGACTTAAGCGGTCTGACCACTTAAGTCGCCTTGCCACTATAGTGGTCTGACCAGCCATTTTAATCTTCCATATCATCGGCCCAATTTTTGCGTTGTATTTTCCCAATCTTAACCCCTTGCTAATGAAAACTTCCGGGATTTTAGCGCTGTTGCTGAGTATAGCAATGGCCCTACATGCGCAGCAAACCACCCGCGGCGCATCAGAAGCGTCCGAGACGATCGAACACTTGCAAGAGCAAATCGTTCGTGTCATCCTTGATACGGATGCGAGTCAGCTCGAATCAGAGCGCGATCGCGATTCTGCGCTGAGTAAGGCCACCAGACTTATTGACGAGAATACGCGCCTTCAGGCACAAGTGCGCTACCTTCGGCTCAAACTCAATCGCAGTGACTTGCCCAGTCCCGCATCTGCCAGCGCGCTGGCCGCCGCCGTCCAGCGACTCTGGGACAGTGGAGACTTGCAACCTGCCAGTCCGGATCCGGCCCTCAAAGCACGTGTCGCTCAACTTCGGGAGCGCCTCCGCCAAGCCGAAGAAGCCCGAAAAGATCTTATGCTCGCTGCTCAGGCCAATGCGATTTCAGGCCGAGACGAGGGGCAGGCCCAGGCCCTTGACGCGGCCAGGCGAAGGATCGCATTGCTAGAGTCTGAGCTGTCACTAGCAAAATCGCAGATTCGCCCTCGCCAACAGCAGGCGCCTACGGGGCAATCTCCCGCAGCGCTTACACAGCGTATTCGCTACTTAGAAGCACAAAATCGCCGCCTCAAACTTCTTGCTGACAGCACGCAGCGAAATCGCCCATCTGCTGTCAAAGTAACTACTGCATGGCAAGTCGAACTCAAACGTAAAATGGACAGTGTCGAATATGAAAATAGCATGCTGCGCCAAACAGTTGAAGACTTGCGCGAAACCACCAGTCGCCGATTTGACCGCGTAGAAGTGAATAATCAGCAAAACGCTATTATAGAGCGCACACTGGCTGAAATTACGATTCGTGAGCAGACGGTTCGGGAACGCGAGCGCATACTGGAGAGCCGCGAACGCGATCTTGAAGTACGCGCGCAGCGCTATCGAGATTTGGAGGAACGTGAAACCAGATTAAAAACCTTAGAAGCGAAGCAAAGGAAAAGCAACTGATGCTATCTTTGCGTTTCTATTGTAGAAAGAAGAACAACATGAAGAAACACCTGCTGATTCTGGGATGGATATGCTTATTCATTCCAAGCCTTTTTGCCCAGGAAATTACCGTGAAAGATAGCCTTACCAGAAAGCCAATTGCCGATGTATATATTTCCAACGGCAATCAGGCGATTATGACGAGTGCTGATGGGCGGGCTGATGCAGAAAACTTCTCCAAAGGTGATTCCCTCTTTTTTCAGGCTTCCGGGTATGCGACCAAGCGACTAAACCTTTCGGATATTGCTGCTGCTCGCTTTATTATTTTATTACGCCCGAGCAAGAGTGATACTACCATGATGGTGGATATGCAGGAAATATTGGTTTCTGCGAATAGGCGCTCACAGCGTTTGCGCGATCTTCCGTTTAAAATAACCAGTATAAAACCAGAAGATACCGAAGTCCAAAACCCCCAGACGATGGCGGATGTATTGGGTGCTACAGGGCAGGTTTATATTCAAAAAAGCCAACTGGGAGGAGGAAGTCCTATGATTCGTGGATTTGCTGCAAACCGTGTTGTCCTCGCTGTAGATGGTGTCAGAATGAACAATGCGATTTTCCGCCAGGGGAATTTGCAAAATGTGATCGTCCTCGATCCGCTTAGTTTAGAAAGTGCCAATGTGCTGTTTGGCCCTAGCTCGGTCATGTATGGCAGTGATGCATTGGGAGGTGTGATGGATTTCAAAACGCTAAAGCCGCGCCTTGCCACAGCCGATAGTCTCCTGTTTTATGGAGACGGGTTTATGCGACATGCTACCGCGAGCAATGAGTTCAGTCAGCATGCTACCGTAGGCCTCGGAGGCCAAAAATTAGCTTGGGTGGGGACAGTCTCTCGTTCTGACTTTGGCAACTTGCGAATGGGAAGTCACGGCCCGGATGAGTATTTGCGAAACGGGTTTGTCATCACGAGTTCCAATGGTTTTAACCCTGGAGGCAGTATTGATACTATTCTTTCAAACTCGGACCCACGCGTACAAGCCAACTCTGGTTATACGCAGTTTAATACCATGCAAAAACTGCGCTTCCATCCTTCCGATAATTGGGACATGCAGTATGCATTTCACTATTCACGGAGCAGCGATGTCCCGCGCTATGATCGCCTTATTCAGTCACGAAATGGGAGCTTGCGCTATGGTGAATGGTACTATGGGCCTCAGACCTGGATGATGCATCACCTCCATATCGATCGTCGTAATCCGCTGGGAATATTTGGTAAAGCCCAATTCAATATCGCCTATCAGCGATTTGGTGAAAGCCGCTTTGATCGCAACTTCGGTAGCACCACGCTTCGCGCGCGTACTGAGCGTGTGGATGCGCTCTCTGCCAACCTCGATTTTGATAAAGAACTAGGAACAGACGGAAAATGGCTCTTGCAATATGGTGCGGAGGCGTTGTACAATAAAGTAGGTTCACAAGGTGAGGCCAGGCCGGTCACCGGAACAAGTGGCTCAACTGAAACCATCGCCAGCCGATATCCTGATGGCGCGGAGTGGACCTCCTATGCGGCCTATTCACAACTGCGTTTTATTCCCAATAAAAACCTCACCCTCACAGGCGGTATTCGCTATAATCAGGTGGCGATAGACCTCGTATTTGATACTAGTTTTTATGACTTTTCGCTTGAAACAGTGGAAGGCCCCATCAGTGCTAATGGCGCGCTGAGTGGCAGTGTTGGAATGGCTTGGCGTTTTGCCGATGCGCTCCAGCTCAATAGTAATATCGCGGCGGGTTTCCGCGCACCCAACGTAGATGACATCGCCAAGGTATTCGATAGCGAACCTGGAAATGTCGTGGTTCCTAATGTGGATTTGGGACCAGAGTATGCTTATAACTTCGAAATCGGCCTGCTAAAAACCATGGACCAGCAAGGAAAGCTGAAAGGAACCGGTCTTTGGGAGCGCCTTCAATTTGGTGTGACAGGCTTTTATACATTGTTACAAAATGCGATGGTACGCCGCCCTTTCAGCCTCAATGGTCGTGACAGCATTGTCTATGACGGCGTTTTGAGTCAGGTAGAAGCGCTCGTCAATACGGACCAAGCCTGGATCGCAGGTGTACAGTTAGATGGAAAAATTCGTTTGTCAAAAACGCTGAACGCCTCTACCAACTTTACCTGGCTTACTGGTGAAGCGCAGGATGGCGAACCACTTCGTCACGTAGTGCCAGCATATGGTCGCACGCAGCTTGATTGGAAAAAAGGTAAAGTAAGACTTGCGGCTTATGCTGTATACAATCTGGAAATGCCTTTTGAATCGCTTGCGTCTACTGAAAAAGACAAGCCACATCTCTATGCTGTAGATGAAAATGGCGACCCTTTCAGCCCTGGTTGGGCAACACTCAACCTCAGTGGCGCATGGCAATTTCACAGTCAGGCCAGTCTGCAACTCAGCCTGGAAAATATCACTGATCTACGATACCGCCCTTATAGTTCTGGCATCGCTGGCCCAGGATTAAATGGTGTAGTAAGCGTGAAGGTTCGTTGGTGATGAATTGTTTTTTTGAAGGCCATTCGGGAGTAGCAAGTATCAAGGATCAAGCAGCGAATGTGAAATCAGGATGTATAGAATTTCTTTCCTTTGATACTTGATCCTCGCTGCTCGATACTCACGTGTTTTGTACCCTGAACAAAGCTCACAATATTTGCAGCATAGCTCAGAAAACCATGCAGGCACATTTTACCCTAGACCAAGCTACCCATCCCGACAATCTGCTCATCCAGGCAGTGGGTGGCAGTCATGCTTATGGCTTAGCTACACCTAGCTCTGATGTTGACTTGCGGGGTATTTTTATGTTGCCAAAGGAAGACCTTTTTGGTCTCCGCTACACTGAGCAGGTCAGCGATGAGAAAAGCGACATCGTGTATTATGAGCTGAGACGATTCTTCGGATTGGCACTACAAAACAACCCCAATATCCTCGAACTCCTCGCTGTGCCGGAGGACTGTATCAAGTTTAGGCATCCTATCATGGATCGCCTGAGTCCAGCGCTTTTTCTCTCCAAACTCAGCAAAAACACCTTTATGGGCTACGCCACTCAGCAGATTAGTAAAGCGCGTGGCATGAATAAGAAGATCGTCAATCCGATGGCCAAAGAGCGGAAGTCCATTCTGGAATTTTGCTATATCGCCAAGGAGGGAAAAGCAGAGCCGTTGAGCCAATGGCTCGATACACACAATTTGGTACAGAAAAAATGCGGCCTGGTACGACTGGATCATATGCGAGACATGTATGCACTCTACTATGACGCAGATGGACATAAAGGTTTCCAAGGGGTCGCACAAAAGCCATATTCTAATGAAGTGAGCTTGAGTTCGGTGCCAAAAGGGGAAGAATTACTGACATATATATCATTCAATAAAGATGGCTACAGCCGCTACTGCAAAGAATATGTCCAGTATTGGGATTGGGTCGAAAAACGAAACGAGGCGCGCTATGCGCAGACGGAGGCGCATGGCAAAGGCTACGATGCCAAGAATATCATGCATTGCTTTCGCTTGCTTGATATGGCAGCAGAAATAGCACAGGATGGCATTATTGGCGTGCGTCGACCTAATCGCGATGAACTGCTCGAGATTCGTTCCGGAGCGCACGATTTTGACGAGCTCATCATCCGCGCCGAAACCAAAATGAAGCAGGTTCAGGCGCTTTTTGAACAATCTTCCCTTCCCGATAGGCCCGATTATGACGCCGCCAACAAGCTTCTTGCTGAGATGCGGGAGGATTGGTATGAACGGTAAATCCTCTATTTTTCCTTAAATTGCGTAAAGACTTATGCAAACCATGCTGAATATGCATACCATAACAATTCAAACAAACCACGAGGCTGCCCTACGACTTATCGAAGAGTTGGCAACTCTTGATCTATTAAAGGTTATTTCTAAAGGAAAAGAGCCAGTCAGAAAAGTGCCACTTTCTGAGCGCCTTGCAGGGAGTCTAACAAAAAAACAAGCCGCTATAGCGGAAGAGGAGCTTCAAAATATGAGATCGGAATGGGAACGCAATATTTAATTGATACCAATGTCATTATCGATTTTTCAAAAGGGACAATCCCAGCTGATGGCAATGAACTCGTAGCCCATGTTATTGATACAGAACCCACTATATCATTTATTAATAAAATTGAGCTGTTGGGTTTTTCTTCTGTTTCAAATGCTATAATCGAATTTTCAGAATCAGCGAATACGCTCATGTGTACCGAGGATATAATCAAGCTATGTATTGATATCCGAAAGCAGAAAAAAATTAAACTTCCCGATGCAATTATTGCGGCGACAGCCATCTCTTCAGGTCGCATATTACTTACTCGTAATACAAGTGATTTTTCCGGAATTGATGGACTGACTGTCATTAACCCTCACAATTTGCCACCTACATCATGAAAGGAGCCTAAGAACTCCTCGCTTCCTGACAAGCCCGATTAAGATGCTGCCAATAAGCTTCTTGCTGAGATGCGGGAGGATTGGTATGGGTGAGAAAATAGCATTCGTTTAAGGTTTAATGTTGAAAGTCTAAGGTTCGCTTTGCAACTTGAAACCTCAAACTTTCAACCTGAAACTCTTTTTAATGAAACGCCACATCCCCAATACGCTCACGCTTCTCAACCTCGCCTGTGGCGTGTTGGCTATTTTATTTATCGTTCAGGACCAGCTTGATTATTGCATCGTTGCGCTGGGGCTTTCGCTGGCATTCGACTTTCTAGATGGAATGGTCGCTCGTCTGCTAAAGGTGTCTTCACCGATAGGGAAAGAACTAGACTCGCTGGCGGATATGGTGAGCTTTGGCGTAGTGCCAGGGCTGATTATGGCGCGACTGATTTTGGAGACGCAAGGGGAAGCTTTTCCTCCCGAGAGTCTTGCCTCCGGCAATTTCCTTTGGTTTGCAGGCGTGCTCGTTGCGATGTTTTCAGGCATGCGTTTGGCAAAGTTCAATGTCGATACACGCCAGTCCGACAGCTTTATCGGTGTGCCTACTCCGGCTAATACCTTACTGATTCTTTCTTTTTGGATCATTGTTGAAAAATATCCGGACAACTTTCTGAATGGTGCCATCCAGAATACCTGGTTCTTGGTTGGGATGGCAGTATTATTAAGCTACCTCCTGGTTTCCGAATTGCCGCTTATCGCCCTCAAATTCAAGACATGGAGCTTCGGCCCAAACCGCTTTCGCTACATTCTGATAGGCGCTTCGCTATTACTATTCGGATTTTTAAGCGCACCCGCTATTCCGTTCATAATTTTGCTTTATATTTGCCTCTCAATAATTCAACTACAATTTGTGAAGGACTAACAAGCGCATGATTTTGCCTTTTAGCCAAAAGCCAAAAGCTAGTAGCCAGAAGCCTCACACGTAAAACTGACATCATGCTTTTTCACGCAACTGTACATATCATGCCTCGTGACGAAATCCTTGATCCACAAGGAAAAGCCACCGAGCTAGGCCTAAAAAACCTCGATCTTAGCAATATCGATCAGGTACGCATAGGTCGCAGAATCGAGTTGAGTATAGACGCAGCCGATAAATCCGCCGCAGAAAAACAGGTACACGAAGCATGTAATAAGCTTCTTGCCAATCCTATCATCGAAAAATTCCATTTCGAACTCGCGGATTCTCCAAACTAAGACCTACAAGACTAACCTCTTTTACGCCTGCTTTGAGATTCCTCATTGCAGGCGTTTTTTATTATCAAATCATCTCATCATCAAATCAGCTAATCAAGAAGATGACGCTTAACGATCAACATCAGTACACCATGCAGGGCCTCGATGTAAACGCCCTTTGTGAAGAATTTGGCACACCGCTGTATCTCTACAATGCCGATACCATGCTCCGCCGTTACCACGAACTGGCAGATGCTTTTGCTCCAATGAATGGGAAGGTGAAATACGCTGCCAAAGCACTCACGAATCCGCATATATTGCGCCTGTTGAAAGAAGCTGGAGCTGGACTTGACACTGTTTCACTTCAGGAAGTTCACATCGGCCTGATGGCTGGATTCAAGGCTTCTGACATTATTTTTACGCCAAATTGTGTCTCTTTTGAAGAAATAAAAGCAGCCGTAAAACTTGGGGTCGTTATCAATATCGATAACATCTCGATCCTTGAGCAATTTGGGCACGAATTTGAAAACAGCGTCCCGGTTTGCATTCGCTTCAACCCACATATCACCGCTGGCGGCAATGCCAATATTCAGGTTGGTCATATTGACTCCAAGTTTGGTATCTCAGTGTACCAGCGTCGTCACGTCCAGCGCCTTATCAAAGCGAGCAATATTCAGGTAAAAGGCCTCCATGTGCATACGGGTTCCGATATTCTGGACCCAAGTTCATATGTTCAGGTAGCTGAAATTATGTTCGATATTGCCCGCGAATTTGATGACCTTGATTTTCTTGATTTCGGTAGCGGTTTCAAAGTGCCATATAAGCCCGGAGGCAACTCTACTGATGTCGCAGAGATCGGTAAGCAGCTTATTCCGACGTATGAGGCGTTTTGTGAAGAGTATGGTAAAAAGCTTGAAATATGGCTGGAGCCTGGAAAGTATATCGTGAGTGAGTCCGGCTTTTTTCTTACGCGTGCCAATGTAATTAAGCCGACGCCTGCGACCGTTTTTGTCGGAGTAGATTCTGGCCTCAATCACCTTATCCGCCCGATGCTCTACCATGCGCATCATGAAATATTCAATCTCAGCAATCCGAATGGAACGCCGCGTATCTACACCATTGTAGGTTATATTTGCGAGACGGACACCTTCGGCTCAGATCGCAAACTCGCCGAAGTGCGCGAAGGCGATATCATCGGCATGGCAAACGCAGGAGCTTATTGCTATTCGATGGCTTCCAACTACAACTCCCGCCTGCGCCCTGCCGAAGTCCTTGTCCACGAAGGAAAAGCAAGCCTTATTCGCCGTCGCGAGACGATGGATGATCTGTTGGGGACTGTGGTTAATTTTGACAAATAAGGTCAAGATCACTTCTTCAATCACCATTCTGCAATTTCCAGTCTTATATAAGTTTCTTTGATTGGGGATTGCAGATTACTGATTCTACATTTTAGAAGTATTATTACTCCTTACAATTCACACATGAATACGCCCATCCTCTCAAAAGAAGTACAACAAGCCAAAGCAAACGGAGCACCGATCGTGGCATTGGAATCGACCATCATCGCGCATGGAATGCCCTATCCTCAGAACCTGGAAACGGCTCAGGAGGTAGAGCAAATTATCAGAGATGCAGGCGCGACTCCAGCGACTATCGCGATTTTGGACGGCCGTATTCATGTGGGTTTGGATGAGAAAGCCCTTCATACACTCGCTACCGCTGAGGATGTCGCCAAGGCAAGCCGCCGGGATATTCCCGGTCTATTGGCACAAAAACGCCATGCAGCCACCACGGTAGCTGCGACTATGATATGCGCGCATATGGCTGACATACGTATTTTTGCGACGGGAGGCATCGGTGGAGTTCATCGCGGGGCAGAGACCACATTCGATATTTCGGCTGACTTGCCTGAGTTGTCCCAAACGCCCGTGGCGGTTGTGTCCGCAGGAGCAAAGGCAATTCTGGACTTGCCGCTTACGCTTGAATGGCTGGAAACCTGGGGCGTACCCGTTGTGGGTTTTGGTACCGATGAACTGCCTGCATTTTATTCGCGCAATAGTGGTATCCCGATTCCGCTTCGGCTGGATACGCCTGACGAAATCGCTGCGCTCCTGGCGCAGCAGGATGCGCTGGGTTATACGAACGGAACCCTCATCGCGAACCCCATTCCGGAGGCATGGTCACTTCCGATGGATGAGATGAATACGCTTATCGAAAAGTCGATAGGAGAAGCCAATGCCCAAGGCATTTTTGGCAAGCAGCTCACGCCATTTTTACTAAAACGCATTACAGAACTTACTTCTGGAAAAAGCCTAGCCAGCAATATTGAGCTTGTGAAAAGTAATGCGGAATTGGCTGCGAAGGTTGCGGTAGCATATAATGAAGCTGTCTAGCGAAACTCGAAAAGGTTGTCATGTCGAGTATTAGAACAGGCTAACGTCTTCATATGTATTTTGATGGAAAATGCCTCAGCCTGCACCCAAAAGGTGCGTCACCCCGGACGAGGAAAATTGTGAAGCAATTTTGGGAGATCCGGGGTCTACAGCCTTTGAGCTGAAGGCTCTCGCGGCTTCAAAGCTTCGCTTCATAAGCTGGAGGCCCCGGATATTTTTCTTCTCTTCGATCAGGAAAATTCCGGGGTGACACATGATTTATGTGTCTTTTTAAGAGCAAGACCATAAACCTAGGTAATTGACAATCAATAGGTCGAAAACGTGTCATATGGAGCCGCGAAGCAGGTTACCCTGAGCTACGCCGAAGGGATCCCGTTTTGACGGAATCACCTAGCCTGCCCTGAGCGACGCCAAAGGATTCTGAATGAAAAAACTTTGAAGACGTTTTCATAGACCAATGCCCACGCCCCAAACACGTTACTGTTTACGTGAAAATACAGAGGCCAAAATATCGCAATGCGCATCTTTTAGTCATCTGTAAGACATAGGTCAATTTTTCCATGTATCAGTTTGTTATGCTAGATGTATAATGCTTGTCGTGTTGTAAATTGCTCATTATCAATGTTTTAAAGAGTGGAGGGGGTGTCTGTATATACGGCTTCCGAGCCTTTGCTATATCAAAGTTTAACTCTCTGTGATACTCTCGTGATACTTGCCAGATAGTTTTGGAGAATCAAAAAGCGCCCTCCGCTTTACAATTTTCCTTACATCTTAAACCACGTATTATGGCAAGAATTACACATTACTATTCCAGACTTCTGGTTGTATTACTACCCTTTTTAATGGCGATCCCGGCTGAGAGCATAGCTCAATGTGTGGGAGGAACCGTGTCGATGCCTTCAGGCGCTACCACCAGATACACTTGCCCTGGTGATGGAAACGCAGACGTTGTGAGCTTTACCAATACGAGTACTGCTGCAACGTCTTATGCTTATGTTATTACTGATGACCAAAATGTGATTCTGGGTTTACCTCCTGGCAACTCACAAGACTTTGAAGGTGCTGGAACAGGTACCTGTCGCGTGTGGGGATTGAGCTATACTGGAAACTTGACTGCTATGATGGGCCAAAATGCCGCAACTGCATCACTTGCTTCTGGCTGTTCTGATCTCTCTTCTAACTTTATTGAAATCGTACGTTCCAATCCGAATGGTGGAACTGTAGCGATGCCTTCCGGCGCGACACGCCGCTACACCTGTCCAGGTGACGGTAACGCCGATGTGGTCAGCTTTACGCATGTATCAACATCGTCTGCGCAATACGCTTATGTGATCACCGATGATCAGAACGTAATTCTTGGCTTGCCTCCTGGCAACATGCAGGACTTTGAAGGAGCTGGCACTGGTACCTGCCGTGTGTGGGGATTGAGCTACACCGGAAGCCTGACCGCGATGATGGGCCAAAATGCAGCAACTGCTTCTTTGTCAAGTGACTGCTTTGATCTCTCTTCTAACTTTATTGAAATCGTACGTTCCAATCCGAACGGTGGAACCGTGGCGATGCCATCCGGCGCGACACGCCGCTACACTTGTCCAGGTGACGGCAACGCCGATGTGGTAAGCTTTACTTTTTTTTTAAC
>JBGCFB010000173.1:0-48740 GCA_045106685.1 Bacteroidia bacterium
GAAACACCGATGAGATTCATCGGCTACCGACCAAATGCTCCTCCGGAGCATTGTTGCCTTTGGCAACAGCAAGTAACAAACGTTGTGTATATACCTGGAAGTCAACGTGTTCCAAAAACTTGTCATAAGCAGCCGCGAAGCAGTTTACCCTGAGCTTGTCGAAGGGTTCGAAATGACAAATCTTTTATTTGAAGGTTTTTGAATAAAATCCAAACAGTCTCGGAGGGCTATAGATTTTTTATTTGCTCTTTCTTTTTTTCCAAGTATGATAGGAAACGAATGCACCTCCAATCAGCCCTGCGATATAGGAAGCGTTATGAGCCCAGCCTGCGGTTAGGAACAAGTGATGCCTGTCGGCATCTATCCGATTAGCGTATTTGCCAACAAGGTAAATCACTTCTCCCTTGGCAAGGAAGTAACCTATTATACCTGCGACAGTCGCTACCAAAGCCATCACTACCAGCAACTTAACCATCGGATTGAAGACATCACTCAATCCTAACTTCGGCCTCGCTCCGAACCTTGCAGCGATAGCAAGAAGTACTCCCAGGATTAAGCCGACCCACCATGTGGCAATAACTCCCCAAAGTAACGCCATATGAAAGGGAGATTCGCTTTCCAGAATCTTTGGGTGTCCTACCGTAAAGTATTCGATAGCAATATTGGCAGTCACCAAATCATGCAAAATGCCATATATGACTGCTAATACAATCGATACAAGGATTATTTTAATTGATTCCATCTAACGTAAAATAAGGATTATAAATAAGCCCAACGAGGTTCCCAAAAGGGTCTTTCACTGCTGCTGTCATCAATTCTCCTCCTCGATTCGTAGGCACTTCATGCTCAGTAGCACCTAATGCCAAAAGGCGGTCATGCACTGCATTAATATCCTCAACGCCCCAATAGGAAATAACACTTTCCACCTTTTCAGTGGTCGGATTATCCTCGGGTTGAAGCCCTAGCTCATATCCGCCAATATTGAATCCTACATAATAAGGCTCATCAAAATATGGCTCGGTTTCAAATGCCTTAGCGTACCAGGCTTTTGCTTCGCCGATATCGCCAACTTTATAAATGGTTGTTCTTAATCCTAGCATCGTCGATTGTTTCATTTTAAGACAAGTTTATCATAATCACACTCTTCAATAAAGCTATTTTTATCTCATAAAACCACCTTCGGAATGAATGATCTGCCCTGTAATCCATTCCGCTTCTTCACTTACCAAAAAGCCGATCAACTTTGCAGTATCTTCAGGCTTACCGACTCGTTTCATTGGAAATTGCTTCGTGAGTTCGTTTTTGAGTTTTTCATCCATCCATCCGGTGTCATTGGGGCCGGGATTCACTGCATTGATGGTAATACCCTTGGAAGCAATCCGCTGCGATAGCGTATAGGTCAATGTTTCAATTGCACCCTTGGTGATCGCATAAGCTATTTCGTCAGGCATAGGTCCCAGAGATTGCCCTGATGTGAGATTGATGATTCTGCCATTTTCATCGAAATCAAATCGCCGAATAAAGTCCAAAGTCAACAGCGTTGTAGCTTTCAGATTGACTTCGTAATGCTTATCCAGGTCATCGGCTGTCAAATTCTCAATGGTGGTTTGAGTGCTATAGGTAGCATTATTGACCAAAACATGCGGCATCCCCAACGTCCTTTCTACAGCTTCTAATAATACTTCGGGAGCATGATCCCCAGCCAGGTTTAGCGCTAATTTTTCGCATCGACCTCCGAACTCGTTTATTTTTTCTTGAATGGTATCAGGCTCGTCTTCAGCGACTCCCCACGGCATCGATTGGTCGTAATCAGTCCAATAGGTAAAAAAGATATCAAACCCCCTTTTTGCCAGCTCACAACAAACGGCAAACCCTATTCCTTGCAAACGGCTAACGCCAGTAACTAACGCGACTTTTCTATTCATTGACGATTATTTGTGATTATTATACAAAAATTACAACTGGTTGCACTACCTCTGTCAGCGCCTCACCACTATGCTTAAAGCGCTGACAGAAGTTAGCAACCCAATCAAAATAGTTCACATTAATGACCATCGATACACCGATTTCATTTCCACTTTAAAGCTTTTTCTCCACCAAACACAATTCTACATTATACATCCTACATTTTACACTAAAAAAGGCTTACTTTTGCGCTTTAATTTTGACCTATAGCATCACGTTCATGGCGCAATCTACAGTTACAGCAGAATCAGCAAAAAAATTAGGGCTCTCAGCAGAGGAGTTTGATACCATCTGCAAAGTTCTCGGACGTACTCCGAACTTTACCGAGCTCAGCGTTTACTCCGTGATGTGGAGTGAGCACTGTTCCTACAAGAACTCTATTCTGCAACTCAAGCGCCTTCCCAAGGAAGGACCGCGTGTGCTGGCAGCAGCAGGTGACGAAAATGCAGGACTCATGGACCTCGGCGACGGCCTGGCCGTTTGCTTCAAAATAGAATCACATAATCACCCTTCAGCGATTGAGCCTTACCAAGGTGCGGCAACGGGTGTAGGCGGTATTCACCGTGATATTTTCTCAATGGGCGCGCGCCCTATTTGTGCGCTTAACTCATTGCGCTTCGGCTCCATCGACCATCCTAAAACCCGCCACCTCTTCAAAGGTGTCGTAAAAGGAATCAGTGACTATGGTAATGCTTTCGGCATACCGACGGTAGGAGGCGAAGTCTTCTTTGACCCTTGCTACCAGACCAATCCGCTCGTCAATGCTATGAGCGTAGGTATCGCTGAAATTGGCAAAACTGCCTCCGCGATCGCTGAAGGTGCTGGCAATCCTGTCTACATTGTAGGCTCTGCTACAGGTACCGACGGTATTCACGGAGCGACCTTCGCCTCGGAAGATATCAGTGACGACTCCAACCACAAGTTGCCATCTGTACAGGTAGGCGACCCTTTCATGGAAAAACTTATTCTGGAAGCTACGCTTGAGTGTATCAACACGGACGCACTCGTTGGTGTGCAGGATATGGGCGCGGCAGGTATAACCTGTTCTACTTCCGAGATGGCCGCCAAAGGCGAAGCCGGCATGGATGTATGGCTTGACAAAGCGCCTGTTCGTCAGGAGAATATGGAGCCTTGGCAGATTCTGCTTTCTGAGTCTCAGGAGCGTATGTTGTTTGTCATTAAAAAAGGCCGTGAGCAGGAAATTATTGATGTCTGCGAAAAGTGGGATGTACACTGTGTGCAGATCGGTGTGGTAACAGACAGCAAAATGCTGCGCTATTACATGCATGATGAGTTGATCGCCGAAGTACCAGCCGAATCACTCGTATTGGGTGGCGGCGCTCCGGTATATGAGCGGAAACAGAAGAAGCCTGATTATTTGAAAAAAATCGCTCGATTCAAGCTTAAAAAAGTTCCTGAAACTTTTGACTATAATGATGTTATGGAGACACTGCTTCAGTTGCCATCTATCGCTTCCAAGCGCTGGGTAACCGAGCAGTATGACTCGATGGTAGGCGCGGCAAACATGTCTACCAATATGCCTTCTGACGCAGCAGTGATTCGCATTATCGGCCGTGATCAGGCTGTGGTTGTAACCACAGATTGCAATCCTCGCTATGTGCATGCTGATCCAGAAAAAGGCACCGCCCTTGCAGTAGCAGAAGCAGCTCGTAACATCGTATGTTCTGGTGGTGAGCCTTTGGGTGTAACCAACTGCCTCAACTTTGGCAACCCACATAATCCGGAGCTATACTGGCAGTTTGCTGGAGCAATCGAAGGCATGCGTCAGGCATGTGAGAAGTTTGGCACTCCGGTTACAGGAGGAAATGTAAGTCTGTACAACCAAAGCGAAAGCGGCCCGGTCTTCCCTACTCCGACTATCGGCATGGTGGGCGTGATGGACGAAGCTTCTGCGACACAGACGCCGCTTGGTTTCCAGCGTAACAGCGATACGATTTATTTGCTTGGCAAATGTGTGGAAGATGCCGGTAGCTCAGCCTATGTGTATCACTACCACAATATTGAATTTAGCCCTGCGCCTTATGTCGATCTCGACGAGGAACTCGCATTGCAAGAACTCATAAAGAAACTTATCCGCGAAGAAGCGATCAACTCAGCCCACGATGTCTCCGATGGAGGACTCGCAGTGGCTTTGCTTGAAAGTGGTTTTGTAAAAGGCATGGGCTTCGACGTGATGACCTCTTCTGATATGCGCGAAGACATTTTCATGTTTGGCGAATCTGGTGGTCGTGTGATCGTAACCGTTGATAAGCGTTTTGACGAAGACTTCAATGATATTATTGATGAATTCGAAGTGCCTTGTCTCGTTCTTGGCGAGGTAAAAGGCGACCGTGTAATCATTGATGGCGAAGACTTTGGCGGCATCGGTGAATACCAGGAGCTATATGATAATGCTATTGGGCATAAGATGGATGCCTAATTTCTTCAATCGCTAATCTGCAATTTTCAATCTGCAATCTGGTTCCCCATGCAATTAAAAGCGCCTCTTATTCTAGCTTCTGGCTCTCCACGTCGGAGCGAGCTTCTCAAAGCCGCCGGCTTTGACTTCAAGGTTCAGGTTCGTCCTGTGCAAGAGTTTGTAGATGATGATCTTGCGCCGCGAGCGCTTGCCGTCTTACTCTCAGAGCATAAAGGCAAAGCATACGATGACCTTTCTCCAGAGAATATCGTCATCACGGCTGATACGATCGTGGCCTTTCGTGGGAAAATTTTGAACAAACCTGCAGATGTCGAAGAAGCACATCATATGCTGGGCCTGCTCTCAGGCAATACGCATACAGTTGTGAGTGGCGTAAGCATTTTTTACAAGGGCAAGTTTGTCTCTTTCGCAGAAGAAACCAAAGTAACCTTCCGCGACCTGAGCAAAGAGACTATTTCGCATTATATCAAAAAATACAAGCCATTTGATAAGGCTGGCGGCTATGGTATCCAGGAATGGATCGGCATGGTAGGCATTTCGGGAATCGAAGGTGATTATTACAATGTCATGGGGCTTCCTATGTCACGCCTTTATACTGAGTTGCAGGCGTTTGTGAAGTAGGGGACAAAATCTTTGATTCTCTGATTTTTTGAAAGGCGAGCATCGAACAGCGAGGTCTAACAAAGACAAGGCTCGAGGCACAAAGTTCTAGGTTCAAGGTTTTTATTACCTCATGCCTAAAGCCTTGATCCTCGAGCCTCTGATTTTTGAGAAGCGAACAGTAAGGACGATTCTTATTTCACTACGACAAACTTCCCTTTCAACAGAGAGCCGGCATCACCTGCGACGCGCACTACATATATACCAGCAGGCAAGTGATCAGTAGCAAAGCTCAGCTTAGCCTCTCCACGAGTAAGACGATCCTCCACCAATAGTTCTACAACGCGTCCCTGCATGTCAAGAACCTCTGCGCGGTAAACTTGTGTAGCAGGAACTTCAAAGGTAAAGTTTACACGCTCTCTGGCTGGGTTAGGAGAAATCGTTACTGGACTAGCTTCTATTGGAGTTGCGACACTTGTCGCAGTTGGAGCCACAATCAAACTCGCTACGGTAGCCTCACGCCCATTGTTAGGGTAATCGTATCCCAATCCCCAAGCTACACCTCCACCTTGATGAGAGATGGTAGCATAATCGCCCCAACGACGTGGATCAGCCGGATCGCGTGGTGCCGGAGCCGCAATATCACTTTCGGTACATAGTAAAGGTGGGCTATACGTTCCTTGCTCCGTCATGTAAATAACGCCAGTACCAGGCAAGTGATCTGTTCCACTATAATTGAAAAAGATATATGAGGCATTTTCTTTTCCAGATGAACTTCCTGCCCAACAGATACTTGGAAAGGCAAACTCTATGCTGTCTGTAGTAATAACTTCTGTAGTGAGTTTTGAAAACAATGCACCAAGCGGAGATATTTCAAGTTCGCCATAATAAATAGCTGCGCGGTTTCGCAGGCCTGTGTTCATTACAAAATAGAGCTTATTGTCTCGGCGGTAACCAGCCTGTAAACGACTATCACCTGGCTGAAGCATTACACTACTATTGCGTTGAGGCGTAGGAGGAGCAAAACTGTAAGCATCCGAAGCGCGAATAGTCTTACCTGCTTGAAGCGAGCCACCACTTCCAAGGGGGCCATTTACTTCATAAAAGACAAAATTATTTCCACCCTGACGGTTTGCTTTTGCTATCAGCCAAAAATTATCATTAGGGATATCAGACACATCGGTGACGGGCAAAATTGAGATCACGGTATTCTGAAAAATCGATGTTTGCACATTCAGCGCAGTTCCTGCATATCCCTCACTCAGGCCAATATGAAACAAGCCAGAGGCGATAAAGTCAGTTTCTGGAGTTCCATCGAACATATTGGTCGTGATAAACAAATCAGAATTTGAAATTCCGATATTCGGATAGTCAGACCATACTTCTGTGCCATTAGGCTGAAGGTTGGCGCGCACAGCATATATATTCCAAGCTCCAAGCGGATTGTCAGTTTCAGAAAAACAGACAATAATTTCAGAATTAGTAGGTCTTGCACCACTTAGATACACAATAATAAAACGGCCTTTATCCTGATCATAAAAAGCGCGTGGGTCATACTTAAATGTAGAGCGTGTGCTGATGCTATTACTAAATACATTGAGTCCTCGCGAAAGGCGACGGGTTCCATTTGCATCAAAAATCTTAATTCCTGTATTGGTAGTACTGACCAAAAAGCCATTTGGCGCAGTAGCACTTTCGTTATCATTGGGGAAACCTTCTGACAACTCTGCCTGAAAGGTGCGAACAAGCTGAGGGCTGGGAGCAGTCGCACGGCTATTATTACTTGACGTTTCAAAATAAGATCCGTCTGCAATAGCCTGCTTCTTCTCTTCAAATATTCGCTTTTGAATCGCTTTTAGTTCCTGCTTGTCCGTGGCCGTGCCCGGCTCTGGAGCTTTCCAGGTATTTCTGAACCAAGGGCTTGCGCCAGGAGCAGTCTCCGAAAGGACCACGCGTCCCATTTTTTCTACTTTGAAAGGTTCAGAAGTTTCGACGTCTTGCGCCAAGGTAAGTGAGCCTAAGCACACTGCCAACAATGTAATGATATATCGCATTTGGGTTTGAATTAAGTACTAGTGCCAAAGGCACTAATTCGTAAATTGTTAATCGCTAGCCTGCAATTGTCAATTCCTTCTCATTTATGTTCTATGAGAATATTTTAGCTGGATTAGCGATTTCAAATTGACTATTAACGATTGTAGACTTAGTGCCGGGGGCACTAGTACATCGCGCATTATAACTCAAAAGTTTGTTTTTAGATTTATTTTAAAGGCTTTTTTTTCAAAAAACGTCGGCGACTTTATATTTTTTCGCATTTTGGGATTGAATCGCACCGTGTGGTTCGTCTACTATTCACATCAACCTTCTAAATACTAAAGTGAAATGGGATTAATTGACAGCCTAAAAAATCTTTTCGGCTCAGCAAAAGAGAAAGCCGGAGAATTTGCAGACAAGGCGGAAGACATGATCGAAGACGCTGTGGACGTTGCAAAAGAAAAGGGTGGAGAGCTCGCAGACAAAGCTGAGGAAATGTACGATAGTGCAAAAGACAAAGCGGAAGTACTTGCAGACAAAGCCGAAGACATGGCCGAAGCTGCTGCTGCAAAAGCAAAGGAAACAGGAGCAGCACTCGCTGACAAAGCGGATGAAGCATTTGATAAAGCCAAGGATATGGCAGGTGATGCCGTAGAAACAGCCCGAGGCGCTGGAGCTGCCCTAGCCGACAAGGCAGGTGATGCTTATGATAAAGCCAAAGACATGGCAGGCGATGCTGTCGACTCTGCAAAAGAAGCAGGCGCGAATCTCGCTGATAAAGCGGGCGACGTAGCAAACGCTGCCAAGGATAAAGCTGGTGACGCCGTTGACGCTGCGAAAGAAGCAGGTGCTAACCTTGCCGACAAAGCTGGCGACGTAGCAAACGCTGCCAAGGATAAAGCTGGCGACGCCGTTGATTCTGCGAAAGAAGCAGGTGCGAATCTCGCCGACAAGGCAGGCGATGCTATAGACAAAGCAAGCGGAGCAGACTCCAAAGCTTAGTCTTTATACAGCATCTAACATAAAGCGCCCTTCTCCACGTGTGGAGAAGGGCGCTCTTTTTTTTATAAAAAACGAATCCTAAGACATCACAGAAGCAGGTTCAAGACCAGTATGCTGCGATATAATATCACTCACACGGTCAAGTGCCTCTTCAAGCTTATCGTTAATGATGATATAGTCAAAGTGAGGCGCAAAGCTAAGTTCGTGCTCCGCTTTAGCTATTCGCTTTTGGATCTCTTCCGGACTATCGGTACCTCGCTTTACAAGTCGCTCTTCTAATACTTCAATACTAGGTGGTTGAATAAAAAAGCTAATTGCTCCGTCTCCAAAAGCATTTTTTAAATTCACACCTCCTTGCACATCAACATCAAAAATGGGCATCGACTCCTTATCAAGCATTCTGCTTATTTCAGCATGCAAGGTTCCATAAAATCTACCAGGATATACTTCTTCCCACTCGAGGAACTCCTTGGCATCGATCTTGTTTTTGAATACTTGCTCTGATAGAAAATAGTAGTCTATACCATCTTTTTCTGAGCCTCTTTTTTTTCTGGTTGTAGCTGACACAGAAAATTCAAAACAATCAAATCTTTCCATCGTTTTTCTAACGATGGTAGTCTTACCAGATCCGCTTGGGGCGGAAAAAATACATGCACGGGTTACGGGTTGCTCCATGCGCAAAATTAATCAATTCATTTTAACCTGTAATTACACTTTCCAAAACTGGCATTTCACACATTAAATCGTTTTTTTTGTATACAGTTTTCTACACCTTACCTAATTATGTTTGCCTTTAAGAGATTACTACTGCTTGCTCTTTTATTTTTCCTTGTATTAGCCAATACCGCCACATCGCAAAGCTGCATGTGGTTTCCTGCCAATAACTCGAGCCACAAACAGGTTGAAGGACCTTCCGTGGAGTATCAGGGAGAAATGTATGTTTTCGCTGGTTTTGGTTGCAATCAATTCAACAATAGATGCGGCAGCGTTATTCAGAATATCACTGAACGCTTTGATCCGGCAGTAGGCACCGCTGGTCAATGGACCAACCTGCGAGCCATGCCCATGGGCGTGACCCATGTTCCTGCTGTAGTCGTAGAGTCCGAAATATGGCTCATTGGAGGATTCAAAGGAGATCATGGCGGTCCTTCTACAGATACTGTTCAAATCTATAATCCCGCGAATGATACCTGGCGCTATGGACCTAAGTTACCAGCCGCATTCGCAGCTGGAGGTACAGTGTACATTGGACGCAAGGTCTATGTGTTTGGAGGCCTGTTGCCTGATCGCAGAACAGAGACTGGCGCACACTATGTATATGACATGGATAATACGGCACTGGGATGGCAGACATTAGCTGCAATGCCTACTCCACGCAACCATATGGGCTTTGGTACAATCGCAGGTAAAATATATACCGTAGGTGGCCAGGTAGGCCATGACTGCTGCACCGAGGATCGCGATCAGCTAGAAGTTTACGACCCGGAAACCAATACCTGGGCAACGATGGCTCCAATGCCAGACTCCATCTCACATATGGAGTGTGGTACCTTTGTTAAGGATGGGATTATCTATGCTGTTGGAGGAAATACCAATACGTATACTGTAAACCGCTGGATCCACACATATAATTCAGCTACAAACACATGGACCCGCTCCTGCGACCTTCCTATAAAGATGTGGAACCCTGCTGCGCAAATTATTGGTGATAAAATGATCTTAGCCCACGGTGGCGAGTGGACGTACTTAGTACCCTCTGACAAGGCTTATACACAGAATGTCACACGTAACCGTCGTTTGGAGCTAGGCTACTCTCGGAATCAGGAAACAATTACCCTTCAATCCAACCAGACTGGTATTATTGATGTGCTTGCTTTTACGATCTCAGGTGATACCCGTTTTAAATTTAATTCTGCCGATTTCCCTTTGTGGCTTACCTCTGTAAATAGCAGCGGCAACCGCCTTTCGCCTACAGGTGAAAAGCTCACTATTAATATTGACCCTTTTGCCATGGGGCCAGGTCAGTATACCTTTGATCTAATAATTGACGAAAACACCAGCGGAACACTGCGTGGCTACCAACCCGACACGCTTGAGATTACACTCAATGTCCTGACAGGAAGCCCACTGAGTGTAGATGGCATTCATGGGTTTGAAGTGCATATGCTACCAAACGGAATTCCACAGCTAAGCTGGGCAACACAGGATGAAACACAGCTACAGCATGCAACCATCGAGCGACGCTATTTTCACGATGCCGAATTCGAGCCTGTTTACACGATTGCTTCACGTGCAGAAATCCCAACAGAAGGGGATTCATATCGCTTCCTAGATTCAAGTATTATGCAAACAGCGAAGCGTATCGAATATCGTCTTCGCTTTGTATCATACAACGGCACCTCATACTACTCCCCTGTTCGTGTTTTATGGCAGTATGATCCGGCAAAGATGCTTACTGTTTATCCAAATCCAGCCAAAAACTACATTATGTTGGATTTTGATATTTTAGTTGATGGAATATACGAAACAAAGCTTTTCACACTTAGCGGTATCGTGGCTAAAGGCCCTTTCCCAAAAAATATTTCTAATATTTATGTCGGAGATTTAACTCCGGGCTGCTACATCCTAGAAGTAGCAACATCGGCGGGGCTTATTCGAAAAAAGGTGCTTATACAGTAATAAAAGCTCCAGAACCGCCCATTTTCCTATCCAATGCCATATTATAAGGCGCAGCACCCATGCTGCGCCTTATCGACGTGTATACGCATCTTACCTAGTATTTCATGAGCCCGAACATTCCGTACTGAATATATAGCAGGTTATTTCACTTTTTCGGCATTGTTTTTGAACTACCGGTGTAGACTAACTAATACACTCGTCATTAATGTTTAAGCGTAGCCGGTCGGGGTCAAGTCGACTTCGATATACTATCCTTCTTGTAGAACCAAATGCCAATATGCGATCCATGTTGACATCCTATCTCCAGAAGAAATTTAAAGTAGTCTGCTACGGTGACGGCATGACAGCGATCGCTGGCCTTAGGGCTGGAGCTCCTGTGGACGCAATGCTTGTGAGTGACTCACTCCACCAACCCTCAACTTCGGAGTGGACACAAGCAGTCAAGGCGAGTGGGTTATTTGGCTCGATTCCTGTAGTGTGTCTGTCAAAACAGAATCAGCACGCAAGAAAAAAATTGCATAAAGGGGCAGATGTCTTTCTCACCAAACCCTTCAATCCCGAAAAACTTGAAGGTGTCATTAATCAACTGATCCGTTTACAATCTGTCGTGTCGCATGGATAATAATATTACAAACGCCGGACCTTACAACTTGCTACTTGACCTTAAAGCATCCCGACCAATGGTAGGTCAAGGATCAGCTTCTGAGCTGAACCCTGCCATCGAATCTGGAGGCAATAATGTATCTATACCTGAAGAAGAAAGACCTCTTCGTCGCCTTGTCTATATCGGACAAGTAAGTCCAGAGATGCGCAGTTCTCTCGCAGAGCTTCGCTATGATATCTGGGAATTTAGTTCCTGTGAAGAAGCTTATGTTTACTTTAAAGATCAAGGTAAGCGCAAGACCCAACTAACAGGAGCCTGGACTCCATTCGGAATTATATGTGACTGGGAAATGCCGAAAGGTGGCATTCTCGCCTGGTATGACAAACTGACCAAGCTTTCCGGCTTCCATAAGATTCCGGTAATCGCACTCGCCAAGAATCCTGGCAAGTCGCTTAAAGCTGAAGCAGTACGCATCGGAATCGATGATGTACAGTCTTATAAGGTTTCGTCAAACAGCCTAGACGCTGTATTACGATTTTGGGCAACCTACAAAGCCATGCTACCCAAGAATCCAACTCCACTTAGTATTCAACCAGTCCGTATTGGATTTATGAAGCGTGCGCTAGATATCGCACTCGCTGGTGGGCTACTCCTTCTTTTAAGTCCACTAATTCTAATTGTGGCGCTTATTATTAAGATAGATTCTCCAGGTCCTATTTTCTATATATCAAAGCGTGTAGGCGCAGGCTATAAGGTCTTTAATTTCTATAAGTTCCGATCAATGCGCACAGGCGCCGATAAAGAGCTTGAAGACCTCATTCACCTTAACCAGTACAGCAATGGAGAATTGGTTTCGGATGGCGCCTCTCCTACTATCGAGGATGTATGTCTCGATTGCATATCAGAAGGAAAAGCCTGCGAATCACAAATGGAGCTAAATGGTGCTACTGTTTGTAAAAAAATGCACGATCAAAGCTCAAAGCCTACATTTTTCAAGCTTGAGAATGACCCACGTGTTACTCCTTTCGGTCGCTTTATTCGCAAAAGCAGTATCGATGAGCTTCCACAGCTCCTCAATGTATTGAAAGGTGACATGTCTATTGTAGGAAACAGACCGCTTCCTACATACGAAGCCGAAGTACTCACATCAGATGAGCACATCCGCCGCTTTATGGGACCAGCAGGGATCACAGGCCTTTGGCAAGTGACTAAACGAGGCACCTCAGACATGTCTGAAGAAGAAAGAATACAATTGGATATAGAATATGCCGAGCGCCACAATTTCTGGTATGATCTTGGTATTATGTTTAAAACAATCCCAGCATTAGTCCAGAAAGAAGCTGTCTAAACCCCAGACAGATATCGGACAAGGGGCGGGGGAGGGCGGCGCTTTTGCTGTTCTCCCCCAATTTTTTTCCAAAAACAAAGTTCTGCACGATATTTGTTTATTATTAAAACGGCGCGGTGAAATTTACCCCGTAATGGAAATATCCAATTTATTAAAACGCCCCCCCCTTGGCACAATCTAATTATTGGTTTAAAGCAGGAGCATTTGCACTCTTCATCAGGTTCGGCACAATGCTGTTTGGACTTGGCTCATTCGTGCTGCTCATCCAGTCGCTTGAAATGGTTGACTTTGGCCAGTGGCATCTGTTTATTATGATCACAGGACTTATCGAAGTTGCTCGTAATGGACTGATACAGAATGGTTTAGTAAAGCACCTTGTAGGCGAAGAAGGCAAAACATACCGCACGATAGCCTCTGCATCACTTGCTCTCAACGGCTTATTTTCGTTGAGCTTTATGTCCGTCATTTTTGTTATGGCCCCTTACCTTGCAGCATGGCTCAAAGCCCCACAGCTGGAAGACATGCTCCATGTATATCTGATTACGCTCGGATTGATGATTCCCTTCTCGCAGAGCGAATTTTTTAATCAGAGTAATTTTGAGTTCAAGGGAACATTTTTTGGCTATGTAGCGCGTCTCGGTACCTTATTCGCATTTATTCTTTTCAGTGTACTCACCAAACGTGAATTTAATCTGATCGAATTAGCCTGGGTTCACATGGGAGGCGCGCTTTTCGGCGCTATAACCATGGCATTTTTTGCAAGACAGTATTGGAAACTGTCCCGTACACTTTCGTGGACATGGGTCAATAAACTATTTCAATACGGGAAGTATGCATTTGGGACCAATCTCAGTGCAGTGCTTCTGAATAATATAGACACCTGGATGCTGTCAGGCATCATCAATCCAGCAGCAGCGGCCAGCTACGGAGCTGCGCTCCGTGTCAACCAAATGGTCGAAGTCCCTACTGGAGCACTTGCGGCTACCGTTTTTCCTCAGAGTGCCCATCGCCACAAGAAAGGCAGCGGAGGTGGAGCGCGTTATTTATATGAAAAATCGGTCGGTTCACTATTAGCGGTTATTATCCCTGGTATCCTCTTTGTTTTGCTGGTTCCAGAATGGATAATCACTTTACTAGCCGGGAAAAAATACATAGACGTCGCACCAGTTTTAAGCCTTACCATCCTCTTTGGTTTATTTATCCCTTTTACGAGACAGTTCGGCACTATACTTGATTCTATAGGAAAACCGGCACTCAACTTTGCTTTCATCATGTTGGGAGCAATAGTGAATGTAGGCCTGAATTACTTGTTTATAAAAATCCTCAATATGGGACTGATGGGCGCAGCTGTAGCTACTCTCTGTACGCATGCATGCACCTTTATCGCCACCCAAATCATGCTAAGGAATATGCTACAAGTAAGTATTCCGAGAATTTTCCGCTACGCCTTTCAGTTTTATCCGCAAATGTTCAACAAACTGAAAAGCATGATAGCTGGCTACCGAGGCAGACCTATAGACGAGCAGGTATAAACCACGTGAACGAATTGACGCATGAAAAACCGCGACATAATATGGCTCAACCTCACTCCCTGGGATTACGACTTTGGGAACAACGCCTGTAATATGGCTGAGGAAATGTCACGTCATAATAGAGTGCTCTATGTAAATCCTCCGCTCGACCGCATCACTGCGATGCGCAATAAAAAGGACCCCAAGGTGCAAAAGCGCCTGGAAGTTCTTGCGGGAAAGCGTACAGCACTTGAAAAAAAATCAGATAGCCTTTGGGTGCTTAATCCTCCGACGACTATCGAGTCGATCAACTGGATTCCAAACGCCGGCCTATTTGACAAAATAAATCGACGCAATAATAAAAAGCTCGCTCAGGCAATCCTGCCAAGTCTTGCCGAACTCGAGTTTCGCGACTATGTCATTTTCAATGATAATGACATCTTCCGCACCCTTTACCAAAACGAATTTCTCCAACCTTCAGCCTACTATTATTATATCCGCGACAAACTCGTAGCGGTAGACTACTGGAAGCGTCACGGAATCAGACTAGAGCCTGTCCACATGGCGCATGCCGATGGAATTATGGCAAATTCTGTTCACCTGGCTGAATACGGTGGCGAGCACAATCCGAACGCACATTATGTGGGGCAAGGCTGTGATCTTAGCGCCTGGAAAAATGAATTAGTGGAAGCAATTCCCAGTGACCTTGCAGCTATTCAGGGTCCTATAATAGGATATGTTGGAGCGCTCGACAGCAATCGTCTAGACCTTGACCTTATCGCCTATATCGCAGAGGCTCGTCCTCAGTGGCAGGTAGTATTGGTGGGGCCTGAAGATGAGACGTTCCAAAAAAGCAGATTGCACACCATCAAAAATGTCCACTTCCTAGGTGGAAAACCTCCACAGACGCTTCCGAGCTATGTAGAAGGATTTGATGTGTGTATCAATCCGCAAGCGGTAAACCCGGTAACAATCGGTAATTATCCGCGCAAAATAGACGAATACCTTGCAATGGGAAAGCCTACTGTAGCCACTACAACAAAGGCTATGGTCGTGTTTGAAGAGCATGTTTACCTTGCTGAAAACCCACAAGGCTACGTCGATGTGATTACGCAGGCCTTCGCTGAAGATAGCCCGGAGCTTGCTGAAGCCCGCAAGGCTTTTGCGGCGACGCACTCCTGGGAGGCCAATGTGAATCGCATGTATGAAGTATATGCTAACAGCCAGCCGGCCAAAGCCACGCAATCATGATTGAACGCATCAAACAAAACCCAGGTCTCAAAAAACTCGCTCACAAGCTGTTTGTGTCGGGAGTAGACGGGCGCCCGCGCCGCTGGGTGCGATGGTTTGTGACGCCGTTTGCTTTTCCACGTGGAAAAGGAACGCGCGTATCGCGCAAGGCGCGTCTGGATGTACACTTGTTCAACACATTTGTCCTGGGTAAAAAAGTCGCCATCGAAGAACGCACCATCCTTAATAATGGCATGGGACCGCTCACGATCGACGATGGAACCTTTATCGGAATTTCAAATGTCCTGATAGGCCCGGTACACATTGGCAAAAATGTCATCACAGCTCAACATGTCGTCATGAGCGGCATGAATCATGGCTATGAAGATATCCATACACCGATATGGATGCAGCCTAGCACTACGGCTCCTATTGTGATCGAAGAAGGCTGCTGGATAGGCGCCAATGTCGTCATCACAGCTGGTATTACAGTCGGAAAACAATCCGTTGTGGCCGGAGGCAGTGTTGTCACGAAAGACATTCCTCCTTATTCCGTTGCGGTAGGAAATCCCGCCCGTGTCGTGAAGCAGTATAATCATCAAACAGGTAACTGGGAGAGAGTTAAACGAAAGGTGATGAATGGAACAGTACCTACAAATGGTGTAATGATTAATGATTAATAAAAAACACAATGAGCTTATTACGAAAACGCCGCCCAATCTCAGAATTCGATGATCCGCAGTTACTTGCGACTCGCACACATGCCAATCTCATCATTGGTGGAATATTGCTTGTACTGGTTGGTTTTTTTGCAAAAATTGTTTTTCTCTAAAAATAATTTTTTCGGCAAGCTTTTTGGAGTAAGTGAATAAATATAAAATGACCATGGTTGACGTATCCGTTGTTATTGTAAGTTGGAACACAAAAGACCTGCTACGCGCATGTCTCAATTCTGTATATGAGCAGACCAAGGCCTACAGCCTTGAAGTATTCGTAGTGGATAATGATTCGCCCGACAAATCAGCAGATATGGTCAGGGAAGAATTTCCGCAGGTCCAGCTCATCGCAAACGATGACAATCGTGGCTTCGCCCCTGCCAATAATCAGGCACTGGAGCGAGCCAACGGACGCTATGTGCTGCTTCTCAATCCTGACACCGTCGTTCTCGATGGCGCAATCGACAAGATGATCGATTATGCCGAAGAAAATAAAAACGAAAAGGTTGGTGTGGTAACCTGCAAGCTTCTCAATGGAGATGGAAGTCTTCAGAAGAGCGTGAATAGCTTCTATTCGTTTTGGCGTTCGTTTATAGAAAATCGCTTTTTCGAAGGGATTCTACAGAAAATGAACATGGGCGGAAAGACCTTCATGTCTTTTTGGGACCATAGCGAGCGGAGAGAGATCGACTGGGCTTTTGGCGCGGTAATGCTCTTTAGCAAAGATCTTATGGATGATATCGGCATGCTTGATGACCGCTTCTATATCTATGCTGAGGAGATGGACTATTTTATGCGTGCCAAAAAAGCGGGGTACCATTCCTGGTTTTTGCCCGAAATCGAAATCACCCACTTTGGAAAATCAAGCTCGCGCCAACGCCGCGCAGCGATGTTTATCCAAAATTATAAAAGCTTTTACCTATTCCTCGAAAAACACTACTCCTAGTTCGATAACTTGCTATATAAGACGCGCACCTGGGTGTACTTATTCGGTTGGTATACACTCTTTTCTGTTAAGCGCGGCGAAGAGGCAAAAGAGCAGCGAGAAGTCTATAAAGAAACGATCAGATGGCATTTTTCGCGATAACAACTGGTTTGATAATTTGACTATTAGCCGATTTGATTTCATACAACATGAATAATGATCAATGAATAATTAGTCCCCATCATCAAATCAGCTAATCGCTAAATCAGCCAATCACCCCCCCCTTGTATTATGCGTTTTCCACAGTTTATTAATAGTAGCGGACAATCCGACGTTAGCGCCCTGGCCCCCTGGCTTTTAGGTGCTCTTGGTATTGTAGCGGTGCTCCTGGCCTTACTTATCGGGGCCAACGGTACTATTCTGGGTGTAGCGGCCCTGGCAGCTGTAGTTGGTCTCCCTTTTATGATGGCTTGCTTGTTGAGCCCTCGCTTCGGTGTTTTCTTCGTCGTGACGACCTCGTTTTTTCTTATGGGAATAAAACGATTTAACGAGGAATTACCACTCGGACTTCTTATCGACTTCACGATTTCGGTGATGTTGCTGGGCATTTTGGTACGGCAAATACGGGAACGGGACTGGTCTTTTGCAAAAGGGCCTGTGGGGATTATGGTCCTTATCTGGCTGTTTTACAATCTGATGCAAGCTGTAAACCCCAATGCGATCAGCGTGATGGCCTGGGCCTATACGGTACGCGGAATGGCTGGCATCATGATTATGTTTTTCATTACCAGCTATGCGTTCAATAGCATTAAGGTAATCGACAATTTCTTCAAGCTATTTTTTGGGCTAACAGTATTAGCCGCATTATATACACTCTGGCAAGAATTTTTTGGGCTTGCTGATTTTGAATTTGCCTGGATTCTAAAAGAAGAAAGGCGCTACCACCTGCTCTTTCAGGCAGGTAAATTTCGTAAATTTTCTTTCCTTTCTGACCCGGTAGTACTCGGTATCATGCTTGCTTATGGCGCGATGATGGCCTTTATTATTTCTACTGGAGTGAAGGAAAACTGGAAACGAATAAGCCTGATAGGTATCGGAGCACTCTTTGTACTGGCGATGCTCTACACAGGAACTCGTACAGCATATGTATTGCTGATCATTGGTTTTGGATTCTATGCTGCGCTTTCGCTCAAGCGAATAGCAATAGCAGCGGTGATTTTCACCGTAGTTGGAGGACTCGCTATTTTGCGTCTACCGACAGTCAATGTTGAGCATTATCGCCTGAAGACAGCTTTCAGTATTTTTTCAGGAGAAAGTGACGATAAGGATAAATCGTTTTTGGTACGACTCGAAAACCAGAAACGCATCCAGCCTTTGATTCAGAAAAATCCAATTGGAATGGGACTTGGTCGTACAGGCATCTGGGGAAAACGTTTTTCACCAGGTGATTTCCTATCCAAGTTTCCACCTGACTCTGGATTTGTGCGTATTGCGGTAGAATTGGGCTGGCTTGGCTTGCTCATATATTTTGCGCTGCTTTTTGTGATTTTGCGAACAGGAATCATCAATTATTCACGTTGCAAAGACCCCAAACTTCGAACGTATTATCAAGCTGCCCTGACGACCATTTTCATGCTCATCATCGCAGAATATCCCCAGGAAGCTATCAACGCTGTTCCTACTAACCTGATTTTCCTCGTGTTAGCGGCTATTGTTGTGCGCATTCCTGCCTTGTCTAAAAAAGAAATCACTAATACTTCCACACCTAAAGAAAAATCTGAGCCACGTTATGCTTCAGTTTAAAACGCCTGAATATGTAAAAAAACTTGCATCCCTAGCAGGTGACCCAGACCGGGTCTCCTCCAAAACCTACGCCCAAATTGCCGCTAGCATACAAAAACTCCAAAGCCCAAATCCTGAAGTTACTATTCTTATTATAGCCTTTAACGAAGAAGAAAACCTTCTTCCTACCTTGGCTTCACTCGCTGCGACAGAAAGTCCTTACCGCACAGAGCTGTTGGCAGTGAACAACAACTCTTCTGATCGCACACAGGAAATTCTGGATCGCTGTGGAGTAAAAAATGTCTTTGAAAAACGCCAGGGCATAGGCTGGGCACGCCAGCGCGGACTCGAATCTGCCAGCGCGCCTATCGTAGTGAATGGAGATGCAGACTCTATCTATCCGCCTACCTGGAGTGCCTTTATGGCTAAACCGCTTCAGGACTCAACAGTAGCCGTCGTTTACTCGCGCTATTCTTTCATTCCTGGTTCTTCAGGAAACACAGCATACCTACGTCTTCACGAATCAGTGGGTGCTTCTATCATTGCGCTGCGTCGCAGGCGCGCCGACTCCAGCAATGTCATGGGCTTTAGCTTTGCATTTCGCAAGGATGACGCCATGGGCGTGGGCGGCTTTCCTGTAAATGGCAAACACCGCTGGGAGGATGGCCTCTTGGTACATAAACTTCATAAAACAGGCTCCATCCATTTGGTGCGCGACCCTGAAGCCAGGGTGTGGACCAGCGACCGTCGATTGCTTATGGATGGCAGCTACTTTCGGGCATTCCTGAGCAGAGCAAAACGCCACCTGCGCTATATGCCTGACTATCTCTTTTTTAAAAATGCTGAGCTTTGATCTCGTAATTCAACTTCCACATGAAAACCCTTATCCTAACGTTTCTTCTCACACTCACAGCTGCTTCCTTCGCCCAAACGGTCGATTATGCGCAGGTTATTACGCCTGACTCAGTAGCACCAGCCTCCTTTGAAGATCGTCTCGTACGTCTGGCCTGGCAAAACTATCCGCTGAATCGCAACTTCGATGCTGAAGTGGAGATTTCAAAGGAACGTGTAAAAGAGCAGAAAAAAGGCTGGCTCGATCCGGTTACGCTACAACTGAACTATGGTGAGCCTCATATCAACACGAGCTTTAATGCAGACTTTTTTCCACGCTACAACCTTTCGGTAAGCATGAATCTGGGAAAAGTTCTTTCTACACCCCAGCGTATCAAGCAGGCTGAGCAAGAGCAAAAAATTGCAGAAGCAAATAAGGACGCCCAAAAACTTCGCATTCGCGCAGAGGTCGTCTCACGATACCAGACCTACCTCACAAATCTTGAACTCCTAAAGCTTCGCATCAAGAGCCAGGAAGACGCTTACAGCACTTACCTTGACCTGACCAAGCAGTTCCAGAATGGTTCAGTATCGCTTGAGATATTCACCCAGTCAGCACTGGCGTATAACCACGCTACAGAAGAAAAAATCAAAGCGGAAGGCGAAGTCGCTATCTCAAAAGCACGCATCGAGGAACTTATCGGCGTGAAGCTTGAGGAGGTTTTGTAGATCATTTTTCCATCAGTCATTTATCATGCAATATTCCTTCGATAAATGATTTCATGACGAATGATCAATGACTCGTCAACCAAACTAGAAAGATACCATTACTCAGAGCTCCTGCCTATGCAGGGGCTCTTTTTGTTTTGAACAGGATGGGTATGAGCTAGCGAACTTCGTAGGACCTCCAAAAGGAGCGCTCAGCGGCAAGAGCCGCACTGACCAAGCCAGGTGGTATCTTACCGTCACAAAAGCCGCCTAACAACGAATACAAGCCCTCAAGAGGTAACTATAATGTATAGATGGCCAACTTTTTAGACAACAAAAGGTTAACAACCTTATAAACAGGTCTTATGCATCGAAATGCATTACGCGATCGTTTTCGTATTTGAAATTAATTTACCTTTAGGTGATATTCTTATAACCTTTTGCTAATATTTGAAGTCATATATTACTCGCCATGCAAAAAAAACAGATACGACTCGCTGATATTGCCCGTGCCTTAGGTATTAGCACAGCAACCGTTTCACGGGCATTGAAAGATTACCCTGATATTAGCCAGAGTACCAAAAACAAGGTGACAGCTCTGGCGAAGGAGCTCAACTACCGTCCCAATAGCATGGCAGCAGGTCTTCGCAATAGTGAGACGCGTATTATTGGTGTTATTATTCCTGAAATCGTAAATCCGTTTTTTGCTAAGGTGATTAAAGGAATTATGGAGGTGGCGTATGAGGCAAATTATAAGGTCATGTTGTGTCAATCGGATGAATCGTTTGAGAAAGAAGTAGCAGATGCAGAAGCGCTCCTTTCTTCAAGAGTAGACGGCCTACTCTTTTCGGTCAGCAATGCGACCCAGCAGTATGACCATATTTTCGAATTTCAACATGCAGGAAGCCCTGTCGTCATTTTTGATAAAACATCATCTGAACTCATGAACTTTTCGTCTGTGATGATCGATGATAAAAAGGCGGCCATGCAGGCTACTGAAGCACTCATCCATGGCAACTGTAAGCGAATCGCTCACATTACTGGCCCTTCAAATGCCTATACATTTGTCAAACGTAAAGAAGGATACCTAGCCGCACTCCAAAACAACGGTTTACAAACCGATGAAAGCTGGATACGAGAATGTCCGGTGCTTTCTCATGAAGCTGGCCGCGAAGCTGCTGAAGCTTTGATGAGTTTACCCAATCCTCCCGACGCTATTTTTGCAGCGACTGATCTTGTTGCTATTGGCGCTATCGTAGGAGTTAAAGCTAAAGGAAAAAGGATTCCAGAAGATGTTTCTGTGATAGGTTTTGGAGACTGGGAAGTGTACGAGGCCATCGATCCTCCATTAAGCTGTGTAAGCCAACCCGCTTTCCAGATGGGAATGATGGCAACTCAGATTCTTCTTGATGAAATTCAATTAGCCAAAAAGGACAAAACGATTGAACCTCAACATGTCCTGCTTGACACCAGTTTGATTCAACGAGCTTCTATCAGAGTTTAGGAACGATTCAGGCCATCGGGATTTTGATAACAAAACGTGCTCCCGATGTATAACCAGGATCCAGGTATACTTCACCGCTCAGGCGATCTATAATGCGCGCAACGATGGATAACCCAAGCCCCGTTCCAGTCACAGCGTGTTCATCATGAGGTGTAAATGGTAAAGGCCTAAATACCTTTGATGCAATCGCTTCAGGGACACCAGGACCATTATCCTCAAAATACACCACAATCATTTCTGGCTGTTCTTCCCAATACACACGAACACTAGGCTGGTCTCCCCCATATTTTAATGTATTTGATAAAAGGTTTGCCCAAACCTCTTCAAGCCAGTCAGATCTACCCAAAACCCGTGGCCAGTTTTCTGGCAATGTGATATCAGCACCAATAGCTGCTACCTGAGGCCGAAGGCGAGCTAATGCGCCCTTGATTCCGACCCCAAGGCTGACATCCTGTAAGCGCAGCTCATCTTTCCTTACAGTCGCCAATAAAAGGAGTCCATCAACTATTTGTTTGCTTCGAGCGAGTTCAGTGCGGAGCAACTCTACAACATGTGCGCGTTTCTCAGCATCATCATGTTTTAGCCTATCCAGATTGAGGAGCACATTTTGGAGCGGGTTTTTCAAATCGTGGGCCACCGTATGGGCAAAGGCATCCAATTCTTGTATCAGTTGGCTTTGCGCTTCTTCAGCAGCAAGTTTATCGCGCTTCAATTGCGCCTGCTCGATCGCATGGCGAATGCGCATGGGAGCAAGGTTAAGAAATTGGCTTTGACTATCCTTTGTAAGGTAGTCTGCTGCTCCAAGCTTCATCGCGTCTACAGCCAATGCTTCATTGCCCTCTCCAGTAATCATGATCACAGGTGGCGTCTCCTCTTCAGCCATGAGTGATGTTATAACCTCCAGCCCATTCATTACTGGCAAGCGATAATCAACCAAGATGGCATCATAGCGATTTTGGGAGGCAAGGCTAAGGGCTTGTACACCAGTCTGGGCAAGCTCTACATCCATTCCATCTCGAGCAAGTACGCGTTGAGTCAGCCGACCCAGGCCGGGATCATCCTCCAAGTACAAAATCGAAATCGTGTGCTTCACATCAATCTGATAGGAAATAGCTCCATTTTATACACTATAAAAGGGAGCTTCATTATTCATTGCACATTGTTCATATGCCTGTAGCACTAGCGAGGTTCCAAACGCAGAATATAGCGGTTGTTGGTTTGAGTATAAGGAAGCTCTAGCGCTTTGTTCCCTACATACTCCAACCAAAGCTCATCTTCTTTCAACTTAAATATGTCGAAATAAAGAAGTGCGTCTTCGTTGGTAACAGTAGATGGAAAAGTCGTCTTGATCTGGCGATCAAGTGAGGCCAGTTCCCAAGCTGCGTCAAAACGATATACAGAATCTTCATTGAGGAATTTAGCCTCAATAACAAATCTGTCGGCATCGACAGTTACATTCATGTATTCGTACTGATCGAGTTCATTCAGATCATTGCGTGAAAAAACGTTGGCTTTCCACTCATTTTGCACGCGCTCGGTACGGGACTTAAAACTGATAACAGGACCGTCTTCGTAGCGTTTGCAGCCAAACAGAAGGGATACTGCCAATAGGGCGATGGTCAGGTAAACAGGAAATCGCATATGTTTGTGTCGCTGTTTGCGTAAAAAAATCAAATATACAAGGCTAGGCGTAAATTGCCCTTTATTAACTGCCCAAGATCGTATTTTATTTTTTATGGATAACGAAGTGCTAGGAAAAATCATGCGATACTGCGCCTATCAGGAGCGGTGCAGGCAGGAAGTGAAACAAAAAATGCGCAATCTGGATGTCATGGACGACGATCAGGAGGATATGCTTTTGTATTTGGAGGAAGAAGGATTTTTAGATGAAAAACGCTTTGCCAGGGTATTCGCAGGAGGAAAATTTAGAGTCAAACGCTGGGGGAAGCGAAAAATATTCGTCGCTTTGCGCAAAAAGGCCATTCCGGAATCATATATCTCAAAAGCTTTTGCATCTGAAATTCCCGATAAGGACTACCTTTCTGCCGTTGACTATCTGGCCGAACGCTATATAGAACAGCATAAGCACCTCAGCGCTTTTGAACGAAAAAAGAAAGTCTATCAATTTTTAAGTCAAAAAGGCTACGAAGCCGATATTATCTGGCAGGTGCTCGATCCTGATGATTGATAAAAAAGGTTAAGGGTTCTGAGTGTAGTGTTTTGAGTCCTAAAAATATTCTATAGTAAGACGAAAGTAAACTCAAAGCTCTTGCCCTGAGCTAACTCAAAACTCCCAACTCAAAACACAAAACCAGCCCAGCTAAATAGTTATTTCAGCCAGTAACGTACATATTCCCCATCAGGATCATACCGCTCTGCCTGGCGCTGCACATTAAAGTAGCGACCCTCGCGCGGGTCATTCCCTACTCCTGCGACATAATTCCAGTTTCCCCAATTTGAGCAAACATCATAATCCACCAAGACAGACTCGAACCACTCTGCTCCCATGCGCCAGTCTAGCTTCAAGTCATTGACCAAGTAAGAAGCGACATTCTGGCGACCTCGGTTGGACATAAATCCTGTTTGCAGGAGCTCTTTCATATTCGCATTCACAAAATCTGAACGCGTATTGCCGGTCTTCCATGCTTCGAATTTTTTCCAGTCAACATCCATCTGCTTATCAGAGACACCTTTTATTCCTGTTTTGAAAAAAACGACCTTTCCGTGCTTTTTACATACAAAACGAAAATAATCTCTCCATATCAGCTCGAAAATCATCCAATACGTTGAGCGATTTTTAACCCGGATATTTTCATAGCGCTGCACTTCTTCATAAATCCTTCTGGGTGAAAGACAGCCCAGAGCAAGCCATGCGGAGAACTTCGAAGAGTAATCTGCCCCCAGTAGCCCATTGCGGGTTTCTTTATAATCTTTCAGATGATTGCCCTCCCAGAAATAATCATACAGTCGTCCCAAAGCAGCCGTCTCCCCTCCTTGGAATGGGAGTACACCGCGATCCGAGGCCTCCTCAGGCCATAATAACCCCAGTTCCTCCAGGGCTGGGATATCGCCAGCATCTTCAATAAAAGGACTTGCTATTTCACTCGGCCGGTCAAACTCAGGCCGGATGTCTGAATACTTTTCTGCTCGTTTTCTAAAGTCAGTAAAAACCTCTGGCAAACGCTCTATTCCCATCGGCAAATCATTGAGATGAAAAAGTGTAGCTCCCCAATAGCAATTTAGCGCAACGCCTATATTACTCAAAGCATCTTCAACTTCAGACTCCACATACTTTTCTTCGTCGGTTACTTCTTCGTGAGCAAAAACGCCCATAGCATCGTATTGCGAACACAAAGCCGGCAATATTTCCTCAGGCTTTCCTGAACGGACCAGCAGATCGCTTCCTGCTGCACGAAACTGCTCCCTTAAATCATGTAGGCTTTCCAATAAAAAACGTGCACGATAAGCCCCGGTTTTAGGAAACCCAAACCAACGCGTTTGAGCAAAATGACGCGGGTCCAGAAAATAGACAGGAATAACCTCATCGGCAGCATCTATTGCCTGAATCAATGCTTCATGATCGTGTAAACGCAAATCATTGCGCAACCAGAGTATCGCAGTTTTCATGCGTCATCTAACCACGCTACGAGCAAAATGTTAACGCATTAAGCCTCGAACTACAATCTATTCTCGATGAGCAGGATCGCTCAATCCATACCAGGAACCATATAACCAAGCTTTCCGGGCTTTCACCTCAGAACCTGTATTCAAACTTTCCCAATACCGCGGCCCTACTTCTTCAGTATAGGGCTTTCTATATTGAACAGTAACAAAATATTGCCCAACACTTTTGCCTTTGCGCCAATCTTCTCCTTGCAGCGTTGCAGGGGGTTCAGGCCATCTGGCATGATGATCATCTCCTTGAGCCTTGAGGGTATATCCAGGCTTGGCTACCCATTGCATCACTTTGAAGGCATATTTCGTGCGATAAATAGGCACATCGCGATAGACTTCGTAGCGATAGGGTTCAGTACGTGTGGTATAGACAGGTCGTGAACAATATCGGTCCTGAAAATAGCCATTTCCCATATCGATCTTTCCACATACATAACTTTCGGTTCCTACCTGAACCCGCACATCTCTGTAGCGAGTTTCGGTATGGCTGTACTCTTTTTCATAATGATGCACAGCGCTAAAGCTCCGCACATCAAATGCGCCACTCGGCGTATTCCAGTCTTCATAGGCTACAGCTTCATAATGCTCCATGGAGGTGGAGCGTTCCCATGAAAAACCCGTGACTTCAGCAGTAACGTCGCTAGGATAAAAGCCCGAAAGAATAATCGCCAATAGTCCGATTGTCGCCAGCCACATGATGGGGCGTAGATTACGAAAACGGCCAGCCTTGTGGCGGCGCGCAGTTTCATCGTAGACTTCACGGCTGCTTGGCCCTTTATCTGTCTGGGTTGGGACTTGGTCCGTACGGTACGTTTTCACATCCAAGTCAACATCCTCGCTCAATTGGTCCCTAGGATTTCCACAGGTCTGGCATACGGTGATGCCTGCCTTGTTATGTGAACTACAATGCCCACAACGCCAATCTACCCCAGCTTTCGCTTCTGCTTCCTGCTTCTGGTCTCGCACGACATCAGTTTCGGAGGCTAGATAAAACTGGACGTCTTCCGGTCGGGAGGTTCCACAATTTGGGCAACGGGTTTCCGGACCGAGGTTCCCGATCGTACCGCAGGTATTGCAGTCCCAACGTCCAACATAGATAGCCATAAGTGTCAAATAGAAGGGGAAATTAGGAAACTGTCCTTCAGGCTACAAACCTTTTAGGGATTCCGGGGGTATTGATAGAGCTTTTTATTACCAATAAGAAAACCATGAAGTATTACATATTGAGTCTAGTTGCAGTCGCACTTTCATTAACGGCATGTGTCCGCCCAGCCCAAAGAAGCCAGGCTGGAGCCAATGCGATAAACGTAAGCCTGGAGTCAAGTCAAGACAGCAGCAAGATTACGCCTATTGTCAAAACTGAAGCAGAATGGAAGGAACTACTTACAGACGAGGAATACCGCGTTTTGCGTGAAGAAGGAACAGAGCGGGCGTTTTCAGGGGAGTTTTGGGACAATAAGAAAAAAGGCACTTATGTATGTGGCGGTTGTCAACTACCGTTATTTGCTTCTGATACAAAATTCAAATCAGGCACAGGCTGGCCCAGTTTTTATGATATGATAGCGGAAGGCCATGTAGCACTGACAATCGACAAAAGCTTCGGAATGGTCCGCAAAGAAGTGCATTGCGCGCGCTGTGAAGGCCATTTGGGACACGTATTCGACGATGGTCCCAGACCTACGGGATTGCGCTACTGCATCAATTCTGTTTCGCTTGACTTTGAGGAAACGAAATAGGCTGGCTTTTTTTCTCCAAACGCTTGCCAAAACAAAAAGGAGCGTCTATCTTTGCAATCCAAAATTTCAGAGGACATGTACGCAATTGTAAATATTGCTGGGAAGCAAATGAAAGTTTCTGCAGGACAGTCGGTCTATGTACACAGACTGCCGCAGGACGCCGGAGAAAACGTTGAATTCAGCGAAGTTCTCCTCGTAGATAACGATGGAGCAGTTTCCGTGGGAAAACCTCACGTGAGCGGAGCCACCGTATCAGCCAAAGTGGTTGACCACGTCAAAGGTGACAAAGTGATCGTCTTCAAAAAGAAGCGTCGCAAAGGTTACCGTGTAAAGAATGGTCACCGTCAGGCACTTTCTCTTATCGAAATCGAAGCCATTAACGCTTAGCGGCTGGCTTTTTTTATAACACACCTTAACGTAACAAAACGTCATGGCACATAAAAAAGGAGCCGGTAGTTCCAAAAACGGTCGCGAATCAGAAAGTAAGCGACTCGGCGTAAAAAAATTCGGTGGTGAGCACGTACTTGCCGGAAACATTCTGGTACGTCAGCGTGGTCAAAAGTACCGCCCGGGAGACAACGTAGGCATTGGTAGAGATCACACACTCTTCGCATTGACAGAAGGTGAAGTGAAGTTTACCACCCGCACCTACAACCGCAAGACCCGCAAAGTGGTTCATGTGGTTGGCGCAGGAGCGGAAGCTTAAATCCTGAAACAAAACGCATATAAAAAGCGCTACTCAGCAATGGGTAGCGCTATTTGTCGTTTGAAATGTTTTGTTAACAAAACATTTCAATAATCACCCATACTCCTCCCGCAGACGCTCCCAAATACCAAAAACAGCGGGACATACTTCTGTATTTTTCAGCGTAAGTTTTAGGATTTTTCGCATACCCACACGATCGGTATGAGGATATCCACGACAAGCACGCGGTCTCACATCATAAACCATACAGGTATTATCATCCAGCAGAAATGCACAAGGCGATTCCTGGAGGACATAATCCTCATCTTCATCCAAACGAAGATAGGTTTCGGTAAAATGTGCAGGACGCATTCGCAGATGACGCGCGATTCGCTGAATATCCTTTTCTGTAAAAACCGGACTGGTAGTTTTGCAGCAATTGGCACAGTCCAAACAGTCCATATGCGAAAAAGCCTCCTCATGAAGATCATGGAAGGCCTTATCCAATTTATTTGGCTTTATTTTTCGAAGCTTATTGAGGAGCGCCTTATTCTGGCGGGCTCGCCCACTTGCAAGCGCAGGCAATGCCTTTCTGTCCGGAAAGTCCATTACTGGCGATCAGGCATCATTCTCCAACCGAAGCCCAGGGATGCACCTCGTTGCAGACGAACGCGGGTCATTTCCCATCCATGCTGCAACTGCTTACGGAGCCATGCTGCTTTTAAATAGCGCGGAAGGTCTTCCTTTTTGATCAATCCCATCGCCTCATATGTAGCAGTAACGAGTTGAGTTGAAAAGACCATCCTATTGCGTAATTGCTGAGCCTGCTGCTGAATGCGTGTGCTAAGCTGCTCAAGCGGACGCGCATAGTAGCGTCCCTTAAGAGCGAGAAGCCAATTTTCAAGCCTAGGGAAAGTCTCCTGATCATTTGAGCGATCAGGAAGCTCAAGACGGCGGCAGACCTCCAAAAGGTCATTCCCATATAGGTCTCGGCTAGCCTGGAGATAATGTGGCAAATCGACGAGCCGAACGTTAGAACGATCAGCTGCATCAAAGTCTCCAATGAGCAGGAATAAATGCTGGCTTTCAGGAAGTTGAAATGCGGTACGCAGGCGGTCCGAGGGATCTCGGACGACCATTCCAACTTGAGCCCATTCTTCGAGTGTTTTCTCACCGTAAGGCTCAAATGTGCGTAACATCAGTAAGTCTCCGGTATGGAGATTACTCGTGTCTATTTTCTTTTTAGGGTAGCTTGCAAATAACCACGCCTTATAGCGTTCTCCGTTAAATGTTTTGCGAAGCTGCTCAAACCAAGTTCTGGAATTCATACGTATGCGTTTCGTTTTCTAAAGAAACGGAAAAAGCGCGAAACTTGTCCAGTAGGCTGGGTGTTTTTTTATACAAATGCGACAAGGCGACGAACCTTTTTGTTCGTAATGTCAAGGTTGGCTGATCTGGCACTTCCATTTGTAATCAGGTTTACCTGGTCACCGACTTTGTCTTCGATAAAGCTTTTGAGGCGCTGCCATAGATCAAATCGTGTTTGATTAAGCTCTACCAAAATATTGATATCCTCAGTTTTAATCACCTCTGATTTGGGTATTTTTCCAAATACGCCAATTCTGATTACTCCAAAGTCTCTTTTTAACTGAGTCTTGTTTGCTTTAAGCGTTTCGTAAACTGATTCTTTTGCTGGATCTAATTCGATTTCTTTTGCCATAGCCTAGTATACGTTAGCGTAAAGCCTTTGTTTCGTGCCTTTTTGCTATTAGATTTTGCTTTTTAGGCAAAAATGCTATATTTGTCAGCGAACATCTGTTCATTCTTCACAACTCGTCTCAGTGGTTGACTTATTCTTCTCTTCCTTTATTAGGAATACATGCCTCGCAAGTCAACCCCCTTTCCAGAATCATTTCTTCATTTTGTTTGGCGTATGCGATATCTGCATCCGCACAAGCCCCTCTACACCTGTGATGGTCGAAAAATCGACGTGATTCACCCAGGATACTGGAATCATGATCAAGGACCCGATTTTCTTCAAGCTCAGCTGCGTATTGACGGAGTCTTGTGGCATGGCCATGTTGAAATCCATGTACAAGCGCGAGACTGGTATCGCCATCGTCATCATCATGATCCAGGATACGATGGAGTCGTTCTGCATGTAGTTTTTCAATCAAAATCTATTGCAGTACTCAGACATGATGGAACAGAGATACCAGAACTGGTGCTGGAAGGAAGCATTCCTGATAGCTTAATCAAAGGATTTGATCATTTACAAATAGACAAGCATAGTATCCCTTGCGAAAAGCAATTTGGCGATGTCCCTCAAACGATAAAATCGTTCTGGTTAAACAGATTGGCTATCGAGCGTTTTGAAACAAAAACACAGCAAGCACAACAGCAGTTAGACAAGGCTCAGGGAGATTGGAATCAACTGCTTTGGATACAATTGGCGGAGGCTATGGGAGGTCCTATTAATAAGGAAGCCTTTGGTGCCATAGCACGGGCTGTGCCATACTCCACACTCAACAGGTATAGACAGAATCAGCAGAGCCTAGAGGCAACCCTCATGGGTCTTGCTGGCATGTTCTACGAAAAAGGGAATCTGGAGGAGCCGTATTTACAAATGCTTCACTCTACCTGGGCACACCTTAAGCGTAAACATCTGTTTCCAGAGAAGCCTGTTTTTCCACTACGCTATCATCGAATGCGGCCGGCTTCATTTCCTGGTATTCGACTGTCTCAGCTTGCAGCCATTCTTATGCAGTGGCCACAACCCATGGCCCTCTTGAATCATGATATTATTTACCAATTTCTCAAAGCCCCGATACAAGCTTCATCCTTTTGGAGTACGCATTTCACCTTTTCAAAAAGCTCTGCGGATAAGCCTAAACATCTGGGAAGGCAACAAAAGGAAATGATTATCCTCAACACCCTGATTCCAACGGGTCTTTTATATCAAAAAACACACGGACAAGCTTCACATGATACCTGGCTTGAAAAAACACTGTCGCAATTACAGCCAGAAGACAATCGCTACACGCGAATATTTACGACACTCGATACACCTCCAAACCATGTACTTGATTCGCAAGGGATGCTCGTACTATATAAACAATACTGCCAATCCAAACGCTGCCTTGAGTGTGGTATCGGAGCTCACATTCTAGGAAAAAAGTCTCGTAACCATATGGCCATCGTTTCACAATAATGTTAATATTGCTTTCATACTCATGAAAAAACGCTACGGACTTATAGGTAAAAAACTGGGGCATACTTTTTCGCCTGGTTACTTCTCGGACAAATTTGCCCGAGAGAAAATCGCAGCGGAATACCATGCTCATGAGCTGACCAGCATTGATATGCTTGGTCCACTTATTCAGGATACACCGAGCTTAAAAGGGCTTAATGTCACAATGCCATATAAAAAGGCTGTCATTCCGCTACTTGATTTCGTGGAGGATGCAGCATCGCAAATCGGAGCTGTTAACACGATCCATATTCAACAAGATGGCACTCGACATGGCTTCAATACCGACATCATAGGATTTAGAAAAGCGCTTCTGGAAGCCTGGGGAGATCGCCCTATCCAGCAAGCAGTAGTCCTGGGAACGGGTGGCTCTGCTCAAGCTGTGCTATATGTTTTGAGTACAATTTTAGGAATCAAAAGACCTATTGTGGTTTCTCGGAAGCCGCAAAAAAACCAAATCGGATATCCAGATTTAGCCATGTTGCAATCAGGTGATTTCGATATTGTTGTAAATACGACCCCCTTGGGAATGAGCCCTGATATCTATACCGCTCCTGACTTTCCATATCATATCTTCAGCGAGGAACACCTTGCATTCGACCTTGTCTATAATCCACTCGAAACATCCTTTTTACAACAGGCAGCAGCTTACGGTGCCCGAACGGAAAATGGTATCGCTATGCTACACGCGCAGGCCGAAGCATCCTGGGAGATTTGGCAGACATAATACTATACAATCAGTCCGTCTCAATTACGAATTTGTACCCAACTCCTTTTACAGTTTGAATCAAGCCTTCTCCTAGTTTTTCACGGAGTTTTCGTACATGAACATCTACCGTACGGTCAGTGATATGAACGTTACCCCAAATTTGATCTAGTAACTGCTGTCGATTAAATAATTTTCCAGAATGTTTTGCCAGGAAAAAAAGCAGTTCAAATTCTCTGCGAGTAAGGCTAACAGGTTCGGAATCTTTCTTGACGATATACGCGTCCTCGTCAATTTCGAGTCCTCCACACTTGATGATTGATGTAGATTCCTTTGGGTTCCGCCGTTTCAATAGTGCTGAAACCCGTTTCATTAGAATACGCATTCTAATCGGCTTGACGACATAATCATCTGCCCCAGCTTCAAAACCAGCAAGTTCAGAATAGTCTTCAGAACGCGCTGTTAGAAAAAGAACCGGAGTGTGCCCGATTTTAGGATGTTGACGCAACTCTTCACATGTCGCTATACCGTCTTTGACGGGCATCATGACATCGAGGATTATAAGATCAGGATTCCAGGTCTCGGCGACATTCAAGCCGTCTTGTCCATTTTGGGCCTGTTCTACATCATACCCGGCGTTTTCAAAGTTGTATGAAAGCAGGTCCCTGATATCAGGTTCATCATCAACAATGAGAATTTTGGTAGCGCTCATTTGACTGGAGTTTAATTTTGCACAAAAGTATACTTACCAAACCAAGCCATTATTAAAAGAGGATTAAGGAAATATTAAAGCCTACAACATGCATCCATCAACCCCATTTTTATTAGCCCTTTCCCTTGTTCCAAAACTGGGGCCTGTTACCGCCAGAAACTTGATTGCGTGGTGTGGTGGACCTCGGGAGGTATTTGATGCTCCAAGAAGTAAGCTTCTTAGGATTCCAGGCATCGGCCATAAGCTTGTAGACAACCTTAACAAAAAGGACCTGTTCATACGTGCAGACGCAATACTCAAACAATGTGAAGGGCTAGACATCACCGTCACGTCTTATATAGCTCCCTCGTATCCGGACATGCTTAAGCCATTGTATGATGCGCCCTTAGTGCTATATACGCGCGGCAAAGTAGCCTATCATGCACAACCGGCAATCGCAATCGTAGGCACACGTAAGGCAACTGACGACGGGAAGGCCCTCACGGCTCATTTTGCGAGCTATTTTGCTCAGCGAGGAATCAATGTTGTGAGTGGCCTTGCTTATGGAATCGATTTTCAAGCTCATAAAGCAGCACTGAAAGCAGGCGGTATATCAACAGCTGTACTTGCGCATGGCCTGGACATGATTTACCCAGGAAACCACAGTCAAAAAGCGCAAGAACTGCTTGAGCGAGGTGGCTGGATAAGCGAGTATCCCCCTGGTTCTAAAATTGATCCAGGGAATTTCCCAGCAAGGAATCGCATTATCGCAGGGCTTTGCAGGGCAACCGTTGTTATAGAAGCGGCAGAGAAAGGCGGAGCATTGATTACGGGAAGATTTGCTTTTGATCAAAACCGCGAAGTATATGCCGTTCCTGGCAGATTAGGTGATCCTTTTTCTAAAGGATGCAATGCGCTGATCCGAGATCAAGTGGCAAAGCTTGTCGTCTCACCAGAGGAAGTTTTAATTGATCTTGGGCTGGATGAAAACCCTCAAACAGAAACAAAGACTCAGCAACTCGATCTCGAATTCCCAGATTTGAACCTTCCTCTGAATCCCAGAGAATCGAGTATTCTTAATTTTCTGAGCCGAGGTGAATCACCTATGGACGGAATCGCGATGAATACTAATATGTCAGCTTCTGAGTTAAGTGCTGTTCTTTTAGGAATGGAGTTTAGGGGCTTGATTAGACAAATGCCAGGAAAAAGGTTCAAACGTCTATAACTACCCCTGTTCGATAGCTATACGGCAACCTAGTGCATGCTCCAACATACCACATTGTTCACCGGCGTAAGCGATCTCCATTTCAACATTCTCTGGAGCGAAAACAACAATCTTTACTTCGCCTTCAAGAAGTTCAACTTCCAGGCGATTGATAAGCTTACGCCTGCCGCGGTCAAGATTGATAGCCAGACGCAGGATTCCCCCCAGCAGCAACACCCTTTGCTGAGCTTCCTGGCCCATGATACTCCAATGATAATGGTTTTGCTTAGGGAGACTTTTGCGATGATAGCGTACGATGTTTGCTAATTGTACAAGCTCATTTGTTGAGAAGCCTGACATAGACACATTCATAATAATGTACAAGCCATGCTTATGATGGCTGCTTGCATTGATATAATGCCCGATATTAAAAAGTACGGCGCTGTACTGTAACAATTCCAATGCGGAATCATCTTCCTCATGCCAAGGCGACAGTCCTTGAAATAGCTGGGTTGCCAATTCACTTACCTGCAGACTATGTCCTCGATCGTAATGATAGCGCAGTGCGAGATTTTGAACGGATTTGGCCCGAACGTCACGATCAACATGCCCCATAAACTGCTGCATGCGGCTTTTTTGCTCACGAAGATGCCTATGTAGCATTCCATCTTTGAGTGCAGAACTTGACACCATACACTGTTCGAGCTCAAGCGCTTTACTCATATATCGTATCAAAGCAGCCCCAACTACAATCATGTCAATCCTTAAGGGGTCCATACCTCGCATTGCCTCGCGCTCTGCGCGTGTAGACCCTACGATTTGATCAAGAATAGCATGAAGTTGCTTTGTGGAAAAGCGATACCCATTGAGCTGTTCCGCAGAAAGCACATCTCCATTTTTATATGCGGCAAGAGCAGCAAGGGACTCAAATGTTCCAGAAGAACCGACCAGCCATTTCAACTCAAACTCCTTCAACTCATCGATTAAGCCTGCAAGTTGCTCGTGAAGATGGGCATGAAGGCTTGCAAATTCCTCCTCGCGAATCGGGTCGGAGGGAGAAGCGACACTGAGGAGGCGAGCTGCGCCCACATCCAAACTCCGCAACAGCAGTGTTTCGCCATTCAGCGAAACAATAAACTCGACGCTTCCTCCACCAATATCAACCAACAATACAGGCTGATCTTTAGGGAGACGAACGCCATTTTTCACTCCTTCATGAATCAAAGAAGCTTCTTCGTTTCCATTAATGACACGGATTCGAATTCCCGTTTTCTCATATGCTTCACTGACAAACTGCCTACCGTTGGTAGCTGAGCGAATCGCACTTGTAGCAAAAGCCAAAACCGTGGTAACGCCAGCAGCATCAACAACTTTTTTAAAATCCTCAAGGCAATTCATTCCTCGCTCATAAGCCGCTGTACAAATCGCCCCATTGGGCATACCGCCTTCCCCCAGCTTAACCGGCGTTTTATACTTGGCGAGATCTACCCATTGCTCACGCTCCTTTATTTCTGCGATTAGGAGGTGAAAGGTATTTGTCCCGAGATCAATAAGGGCTATGCGTTCCACGTACAGATTATGCTTTGCTTATGCTTGATGCTGTGGACGTAAGAGGTCGTTGATGGTTTTTACAGGATTAAAGGTCGTGATAGGCACCTCCACAAAAATCGTGTTCCAATGTGCCATCGCTCCATTCCAAAGTCCAGGAAGTTCTTGAGCTTTCAAGGCACGTCCTTGCAGTGATTTTTCAGTGATAAAACCCGTTCGCGGGTCCACATAGCGCAGCAAGTCGAATTTTTTACCCTGATAATCTTTGGTTGCACAGATAAGATCAACAGGATTAAAATGTGTAGCATCCTGCACTTTTACCTGGACTGCGGCATCGTTAGGGTCAAGCTGAGCAGATTCCACGACTTGAAGACTTATAGTCCCATCCGGCATATTCGTCAAAAATGGCCCTCCTCCAGGCTCGCCTTCATTTTTCACCATTCCGCACACACGCATGGGGCGGTTTAGACGATCGCGTAAGAATGCTTCCTTTTCATCTGAGGTAAAGTTCACATAGCTTTTAGGCAATGAGACATTCAGGACTTTTTCTATAAAATTTTCTACTGCTGCATGGTCCAGCGTTGTCTGATTAAGCAGTGTAAAGGCAGCTTCCTGAATTTCAAGAAGCAGTGTAGCCAAGGCTCTTTTATAACGATATGTATCGGCCTGTATCGTTTCAGGGCATACATTATCGATGTTTTTTATAAAAATAAGATCCGCATCCAGGTCATTCAGGTTTTCAATCAAAGCGCCATGCCCGCCTGGTCTGAACAAAATTTCACCATTATCCAGACGGAAAGGCTCATTTTCCATTGTTACAGCTATCGTATCGGTTTGGGCTTTTTGTTCTGAAAAATCTATCTCAAAACTGCAATCATATGCTTCAGCATAAGCCGCTCGTTTGGATTCGATAAGCTGAACAAAGCCCTCTCGGTGTTCAGGTGATACGGTAAAGTGCAGTCGAGCAATTCCATCTGAAGCTTTGGCATATTTTGAAGCTTCTACCAGGTGCTCTTCAACCGGAGTTCGGGCTCCGTGATCATATTGATGGAATGAAAGTAAGCCTTTGGGAAGGCTTCCATAGCGCAATCCTTCGGGCCCAAGAAGTATTTTGAAAACTTTTTTAGGATTATTTTGATCTGCCTCAGCGACCTTATTCATTAGTTCAGAATAAAAGGCAAAGTCCTGAATTTGCTCCCAGGCCTGAGCTGGTTTCCCTTCTAAAGGCATCTCTGGATCATTTACATAGGCAAAAACATCCTTAAACATGCGGCTTGCAGCACCAGAGGCGGGCACAAACTTGACAGCATCCTTTTGCCCCAAAACCTTCTCATAACGCCCATCAAGCTCATCTGCCTCCTCATTACTCAGTCGAATCACACCATCTCCAGCCCTTGCAGGTCTATCAATAGGCAAAAAAGGAAAGCCCGTTTCAAAATTTCGCATTTGTTGTTCCACAATAGAAGGGCTACTTCCACGTTTTTGAATGAACTGCAGATCGGTGTCTGAAAACATACAATTAAAGTATTTTTAGGTATTCGCCTTGAAGATACACGACGGAAAGGCGGCCTGCAAATGATTCTTTGTTTTGAATTTGCGCCTTTGAATACTTAATTTGTTAGCGATTACGTTACACCTAGAACAGCTACTCATTCACCCTATTATTCTGAGATTTACACAGCTAACTGACTATTCTTCTCAATGAAAGCAATTAAAATCCTTCTCGCCTTTGTCTTATTGGCAACTGGTGCAGAGGAACTCACTGCCCAATACCGTTATCGGTATGCCAGGGTGGGCATTTCCGTTGGTGCAACCAATTACCTCGGAGACCTCGATGATGATGAACCCTGGAAGTTTACGAAACCAGGAGTGGGCATTAACGCCTCGTACCGATTTAATGCATTACTGTGGGGAAGAGCTTCTTTCTTTCAGGGATGGATAGGTGCAGATGATGCAGTCTCAAAAGACTTCTATCGTCGCCAGCGTAATCTCAACTTCCGATCGCAAGTACAGGAGTTCAGTGTGCAACTTGTGGTAGACTTTGCCCCATCCTACCGCTCGTACCGCTATCGCCCCAAAGTAACCCCGTATATGTTTGGTGGCCTGGCGCTATTTTCTTACAACCCTCAAGGCAAGCTTGGAGATGTATGGTATGATCTTCATACTATTGGAACAGAGGGACAGTATCTAGGGCCTCCAAACCCTAATCCATACAGTCTTACTCAGTATGCTATCCCAATGGGTTTTGGTTTACGCTTTGCCTTAGGCAAAAAAGTTGACCTCGAAATTGAGTCAGGTGTACGAAAAACCTTTACTGATTACCTGGATGACGTGAGTAGCCTTTATCCTGACCTGGATGAAATACAAGACCGTTTTGGCCCGGTAGCCGCGACTCTAGCTGACCCTTCTGACAGGACCATTTTCCCTAACGGAATTAATGGAATCCGAGGAGATGCTACCCAATCAGATTGGTATATCTATACTAATATCTCTCTGAATGTAATTCTTGACTGGAGACGCTGCCCAAGATTCTAAGCAAAGAACCTATTTGAAAACAATATTTACGTAAAAACGAGGCTGTTCCGCAAGGAGCAGCCTCGTTTTTTATTTACGTAAAGATGCCTCCCATATATTCCATATCGTCCGAGCAGCCTGAATAGGCGACTGTTGTTGGTTACGCACTGCTTCTCTAAGCTGAGGAAGGTTGGCTGCAACTTGGGGAGATTGTAAAAATCGATCACCTAGCTGGCGCTGAATTTCGTCTTCCATCCATTGGACAGCTTGCTCCGCGCGCTTATCAAGCCACCAGGGACCATTTTTTTGAAGCTTTTGATAATCGTCGAGTGCTTCCCATAAGTCCTCCAAACCGGTTTCTTCAAGAGCAGAACAAAGCGAGACAGCGGGTAACCATCCTGATTCTCTATGAGGAAATAATCGTAAAGCCTGACTATATAATGCCTTCGCAGCACGTGCCTTGGGCAGATAGTCTCCATCCGACTTATTGACGACAAGTATATCAGCCATTTCCATGACGCCCTTTTTGATACCTTGAAGATCATCGCCTGCATTTGGTAACATAAGCAGCAGAAATGCATCTACCATCGCGTGGACCGCCGTTTCCGACTGCCCTACCCCTACCGTCTCAACAAGGATGGTATCATATCCTGCGGCCTCGCAGAGCAACAAGCTTTCGCGGGTTTTTTGCGCGACACCTCCCAGTGACCCACCCGTGGTTGAAGTCCTTACATACTCACTACGATTATGTGATCGTCGCTGCATCCTGGTTTTATCCCCCAGGATAGAACCTTGCCCCTGCTTACTTGACGGGTCGATCGCGAGAACAGCTACGCGCTTTCCTTTTTCGGTCAGCATGGTTCCAAAAGCATCAATAAATGTACTTTTTCCAACTCCTGGAACTCCTGTTATACCGATTCTATAACTGTTTCCGGTTTTGTGCAAAACTGCCTTTATAAGCTCTTGAGCTAGTAATTGGTCATCCGGATGGGTGCTTTCCACGAGTGTAATCGCACGACTCAAGATGACCCGATCACCGCTAAGGACTCCGTCTATATAGGTCTGTATGGAAAGGCGGGCACGAGGCATAATTGGTGTTTATGATGGGTGTATCCCAAGTTGTCTGAATTTGACTTTATCAATTGGTTATTGTGGCTTCGGCTCCGCTCAGCCACGGTTCCCAGCTTTAGCTTATCCTGAGACTGTCGAAGGGCTCAACCACCGTAAAAGTCACGTTTCGACATTTTGAAACACTTCCTTTATGATACGATAATGAATTCTACAATTAGCGTAGAGCCTAAAATTATACAAATGCTGTTTCTTATCTTCATCCCCAAACACAAAAAAACTGGAAACGTCGCAAATATCGCCCTCCGTCCTGGTGGCCCCACTCGATTGGGGGCTGGGCCATGCTACACGTAGTATTCCGGTGATTCATGCTTTACTGAAGGCGGGCGCACAAGTCAAGCTAGCGGGCTCAGGAGCTAGTCTTACGATACTCAAAAGCCACTTTCCATTATTGGAAGCTCGAGTTCTCCCGGCGTATGAGGTGCGTTTTAAATCGATTTGGAGCTTGCTTCCTCAGCTCCCTCATATCTTTCGGACTATCGCAGCGGAGCGGCGTGTACTAGCTGATTGGGTACAGGAAGGCTGGGTAGATGCAGTTGTATCAGATAATCGATATGGATTATGGCATGAATCGATTCCGTCGGCATGTATGTGTCATCAGTTAGGGCCAATACCTCCTTTTGGGGGCACAATGGCACATCGGATACTACACCGACTTCACAGGCAATATCTAAATCGATTTGACGAAATATGGGTGCCTGACGTGTCTGGTTTGGGGAATATTTCAGGAATATTGAGTCAGCCTTTTGCAGCTCAATATCCAGCGTTACGCTGGCTAGGTCCCCTCTCTCGTTTGAACAAAGAGAATGAGGTGAAAGCGGATTCATATGACGTCGTTGCCTTGATAAGTGGGCCAGAACCACAACGAAGCATTTTTGAAAAAACAATCACAAAACAGCTCCAACAAACGAATGCCAAGTCTCTCATTATCCAAGGCCTTCCAGGGTCTTTGGCACAAAACCAGGCCAATCATATACACACCATCAGTTTTATGGATGGCCCTGAACTTGCGCAAACACTTCTCAACGCAGATATTGTAATCGCCCGGCCGGGATATAGTAGTTTGATGGATTTTGCAAAACTAGGCCTCCATACACTCATTCTAAGTCCTACTCCAGGCCAAACGGAGCAGCGCTATTTGGGGAAAAAACTTCAAAAAGAAGGCGTTGCTTGGGTCGAGCCGCAAGCGACCTTTTCACTTGAACGAGCGCTCAAAAATGTTGAGGACTGCCATGGCTTTAGAAGCAATAAAGCATACAGCTCTTTACTTGAAAAGGCAGCAGAAGAGTTTTTGAGCAAAATATTATCCTAATACTTACTTCGTCTCCATACGCTCGACGCCATCCCAATCGACTGGAATAGTCGTCTCGGTAAGCTTACGTGCTTTTTCCTGATAATATAAGGCTGGTTTATCTTCCGGATTCACTGCAAGCACCGCCTCAAAGGAAGCAATCGCTTGTTCAAAGTCGCGCGCATAATATGTTCGAATACCTGCTTCAAAATCATCAAAGGTTTTAAGCTTCAGCTCGATAAGCTCTGGCGCATCTCCATCAAAGAACTCATAAACGCCGATAGACTCCTTTTTTCCTTTAACCTGCACCTTGCCCAGGAATCGATAATTATACTCAAATGGATCGGAGAGGCCGGCAAGCGTCGCTTCACTTACCAATACGCTTGCGCCGTAAAACTTGGTCAAGCCTTCCATTCTGGATGAAGTATTCACGGCATCGGACACCACATTGGGATCCATACGCTTATGATCTCCCAGGATTCCCATGATAATCGGGCCGCTATGCAAGCCGATACCAACCCGAATAGGCTTGCGCCCATCATTATGACGCTCGACATTATAAGCCGTGATTACTTTTTGCATATTGATAGAAGCCGTAATAGCATCAGAATGCTCGCTCAAGAAAAGCGCCATCATACCATCACCATAATACTGATTTACAAAACCGTTATGCTTGCTGATCACCGGACCTATTCTGCCCAGATATGAATTCAGGAACTTGAAGTTCTCCTGCGGTGTCATGGTCTCCGAAAGCGTCGTATAAGCACGAATATCAGAAAACATGATAGTGACTTCACGCTCCGCCTGATCACCTCGGCGCACATCTACAATCGAGTCCCGACCAAGGTTTCGAAGGAATTCATGAGGAACAAAATGGCGATAGGCTCCGTGGATTTTAGCGAGGTTAAGGTGCGTTTTGATTCGTGCCAAAAACTCTTCTTTAGAAAAGGGTTTTGCCAGATAATCATTCGCTCCATAAGTCAGCCCTTCTACCAGATCGGAAACCTGATTCTTAGCGGTGATCATAATGACAGGCAGCTGCGAAGGCGAATACTCTTCACGGATTTCGCGGCATACCTCATAACCTGACATCCGTGGCATCATGATGTCCAGTAGCACCATATCGATATCGCCATGTTCAGCAAGGGCTTCGAGTGCTTCCTTGCCATTAAAGGCTTGTGTAACGATGTATGGCCCATTTGAAAGATGATTTTTAATCACTTGCTGATTAATCGGCTCATCATCGACGACCAGAATATGAACATTGTTTTCAGCTTCCAGACCAACTAATACAGGCCCTTCTGTGGTTGTCTTTGAGACATCGCCCTCTATTTTTGCAAGGGAGGCAGGATTTATCGCTGCGGTGGAAGGAATCGCTTTTTCGGCAGATACTGGCAAGCTAAAGAAGAATGTAGAGCCCTTTCCCAGCTCAGACTCAAGCCACATCTTTCCTCCTTGCAACTCAACCAATTTGCGCGAAATAGAAAGTCCCAAGCCTGTTCCGCTATACGCTCGTTGAGCAGAGCCGTCAGCCTGTTGAAAGGCTTCAAATATTTGTTTCTGATTATTGGGTGCAATTCCCAAGCCCTCATCTTTCACAGCAATGACAACAAATTCTCCTTCTTTATGAGCCGCAAGTTCGACAGTTCCTTCATTCGAGAACTTGATCGCATTATCTACCAGGTTATATAGAATTTGCTGAATCCGGTTTTCATCTCCCAATACTCCAGGAATAGATTCTTCAATTTGGTTCTCGAGCGCAATGCCTCTACCTGTTGCCAGGGAGCGGTTTATCCTCACAATAACCTCTGCCAATGATCGCAAGTGGATCGTCTTCAGTTGAAGGTCGAGTTCTGAATTTTTAAGCTTAGAAAAATCCAGAATATCATTAACGAGATTACTGAGCCTTCTTCCCGAAGCGATAATCATCCCCAGGTTTTCTTGTTGAGCAGCATGATCATCACGTGCTACACCATCATGAAGAGACTCGGCTATTCCGATGATTCCATTTAAAGGTGTTCGCAATTCGTGTGAAGTATTAGCGAGAAACTGGTCTTTGAGTTTGTCTATTTGTTCCAAACGCTCGGCGCGTTGTTGTTCAAGTTTAGCTGTTTTGCGTTGTGCCAAATAGCGGGAACGCTGCCAAATGCCAAACATAATGAGCAATAACACCGCGGCGATCGCAAACATAATATTGCGTCGATTACGAGTCTTATTTAATTCCAGGTCTTTGATAGCTGACTCCGCTCTTGCGAATTGAGCTTCTCGCTCGGTCTCTGCTACTTCTGCAGCCAATTCAGCTGCTTCTTTCTCTAACTGCGCGATTTCTGCCTCACGCCTCAAGGCGACTGCCTGGCTTTCTTCGAGCATCCCAAGCACCTCGTTCGTTTCTTCCTGTGCTGCAATGCTCGCCTCCTTATACTCTTCTTCCAAGGTAGCCATAGCGGCGATCTGCTCACTAGTTTTAATCGCCTTCAGGCTATCTTCTAGCTGAGAAAAAAGTAGTTGATACTTGAGAGACCTTTTTTTTCTCCCCAATTTTTCATTCAAAAAAAACAGATACCGATAACTTTGAAGGAGCCGAAACGGCTTCTCTTTTTTATCTAAAAATTCAAGACCATTCTCAAAACTCCTCGAGGCACGAACACGGTTCTTCAACACTATATGTGCTTTGCCAAGTCTAAAATAGCTTTTGGCAAGATTTTCTTCATCGTTGAGTGTTTTGCTCAGCTCGAGCGCATCTGTCGCATATTTGAGCGCCTGATTAGCATCAGTAGTCTCCAGAGCTTCTGCTATTTCAAGATAAAGGGTTATCCTCTCTTTTATATCAGAAGCACCATTAGCCTGTTCTATGAGTTGTTCAATAGAAGGGTTTTGGGCAAAAGAAAACGTGAGGAGCAAGCATAGAATTCCTGTAAAGGATAAAAAACGCATCAATGTCGGAACTGAGGTGTGAGGTAATTACCCCGTAAGATATACCGACTTCTGTTTTTTTCCTATTTCCAGAAAACTATACGACTGAAATAATGATAATTAATCATGAACGATCACAGTGTCGTTCAATAGTCGATTACGTGGAATCACGACTTTGCCAGTTTCTGTTTTGAGTATTGCAGAGACTTGATTAAGCTCCAGGATAGCGCCTTTATGGCCATCTACTTCTATTACCTGCCCTATTGAGAAGGTGTTTTTTTGATAAAAAGAAGTGATTAAACTAGCCAGGACATTACGGGCAGCAAGGCCGTATGCAAGGGAAAACGCTAATGCTGCTCCACCGATAATCAGCGTAAAGACCACTTTGAGCATCTCAGTATCAACGCGTGCCTGATTAAGGGAACTAAGGGTAATCGAGATCATTAGAATGAAAAACACTACAGAGCCAATAGCTTTCCAGGCTTTGATTCCAAATGACTTACAGGCTGATGCGATGAGATTTTGAACCATGCTCGCGACAAATAAGCCAAACAGAAAAAAGCCAACTGCTTTAAATAGGTCTGGAATGTACGCGATAAAATCGCCAATCATCGCCGACAAAATCGGCATCTGTAAAGTCTCTACAACGACCATCATCACGATCAACATGATGAGCCAATAGAGTGTTTTCCCCAGTATCTTAGGAATATCAAGCTTGATTTTGAACTGGCGAAGTGCGTCAAGATTATTAAGCTTATTACCCAATTCTTCTGCTCCAATCTTTTTCAAAAGCTTGGTAGCCCCTTTTCCTATAAACCGAGCAATGATCCAACCGACTAGAAGAATAAGCAGCGCTTTACCGATGGTTAGTACCCCGGGCAAAACGTTCTCATTAAGGAAAGCAAGGACGTTGTCAAGTGAGAAATCCATATCTAGTGAGGTTTTGAGTCTGAGGGTTTGTGCTCCTTATCGATACCGCTATTCATGGCACCTGCGGCAGTACTGGCTGAACGCACAAAAAACATTTCGAGGACATCGCCTACAAATTTGGCAAAGTCCAGATTCGATAGCATTTCCTCTTTGATGTGAGTAGGAATACTATCATCCGCTTCGATCTGCTTAAAGGCATTCATTTCCATCTTGATATATTAATTAAGCGCGTTTTCTATTGAGTCGATTGCCTCTTTAGCACGTGAACGAGCACGAGCTAGGCGCATCTTAACAGCACTTTCCGAAATCCCCAGACTAGTTTCGATGTCTTTGATTGAAGCATCATCCTGATACTTCATCAACAGTATGGCCTTATCATCCGGAGCGATTATTTCTAGCGCGCGCGCGAGTAAGGCGGTTTGTGTCTGGAGAAGCTCTTGCTCATCCTTGGTATCATCTACAGCCTCTGGCTGGTTGTCGATGTCTGTATGGGTATACTTGGAGGACTTGCGGTAGTACTCTACACAGAAATTGTACGTAATCGCATACAACCATGTGGAGAATTTACTTTTTCCCTGAAATTTTGGCAACTGGAAAAAGACCTTCAGGAAAATATCCTGAACCATGTCCTGAGCGATACTGCTATCCTTAGCAAATCCGATACATTTTCGGAAAACTTTATCGCTATAACGATCATAAAGCTGCCCATATAGGTCAGACTGACCATCATGTACGATGGCCTCTATAATTTTCTCGTCGCTTAATTTAGGCTGCTTGGACACAGTGCAAAGGTGCAAGTTTATCTTTATTTATCAAATCCTCACTTCCTAAACTGACTTTGCGAAACAAATTTTCACAAAATCGAGCCTAAAAAGTGAGGATTTTACATTGCTGATGTATACAGCAAGCTTATTGTCCAATCTTGGATTTGTAGGTATCAGCATCAAGTAGTTCACTGAGGTCAGCACCGTCAATGGACAACTTAATAATCCAGCCTTCTCCGTATGGATCATTATTTATCAATTCTGGATCATCTTCCAGCGCAGCATTAACCTCGATCACTTTACCATCAATAGGCATATAGAGATCAGATACGGTTTTTACTGCTTCCACGCTCCCAAACACATCGTTCGATTCGAGTTCTTCATCGAGGGTTTCCACCTCAACATATACGATATCACCGAGCTCGCTTTGAGCATAAGCAGTAATACCAATGGTGGCAACGTTGCCTTCAATGCGGATCCACTCGTGATCCTCTGTGTACTTGAGTTCGTTAGGGAAGTTCATAATCCGAAATCGTTGTTATTGAGGCAAATTAAAAGATTTCCAGCTCAGAAAAGAAATAGTTCGCTTCAATGCGTGCATTTTCATCTGAATCAGAACCGTGGATAGCATTTGCGTCGATAGACTTTGCATACAAGTTACGGATCGTACCTTCTGCAGCTTCCTGTGGATTAGTTGCTCCGATTACCTCACGGAAGTCGGCTACAGCATTGTCTTTTTCCAATACCATAGGAATACAAGGACCACTTGTCATAAAGCTAACCAGGTCGCCAAAGAAAGGACGCTCACGGTGTACATCATAAAATCCGCCTGCTTCACGATCATTGAGGTAAACCATTTTCATTGCGCGGACTTTGAATCCTTTTGCGATGATATGATCAACGATTTTGCCGATGTGGCCATTGGCTACTGCATCAGGCTTGATGATGGTAAAGGTGATATTGCTCATGGTTTTATTTTTTGTTTAAAATTGAGGCTGCGAAAATACGCGCCTGAGGCGGTTATTACAACCCCTTTATAGTACTGTTTGAGCTATTGGCTTTTGGCGGTTAGCTTTTGGCTTGAAAAAAAATCTGAAATCGTTATTCGCTAATCTGCAATCGCCAATAATAACAGACGGATTGCAGAATAAAGAATTAGCACCTACAGCACTAGCTCGCTGTCGTCCTATTCAAAATGGAGCGTGCAAGCGTGACCTCATCGGTATACTCAAGATCCATTCCGACCGGAATACCGCGCGCGATATTGGATACTTTGATTTCGAGGGGTTTGAGCTTTTTTGTTAGAAAAAAAGATGTTGTGTCTCCTTCGATATTTGCAGAAAAAGCAAGGATCACTTCTTTACAAACTCCTTCTTTCAGTCTTTTTATTAAGCTATCGATATTCAACTGAGAAGGCCCTATACCCTGAAGCGGATTTACCAAGCCTCCCAGCACATGATATTTACCATTAAACTGCGCTGTACTCTCGATCGCTAGCACATCTTTCATATCCTCTACTACACAGATGATTTCGTCTGTACGGCGAGTACTGGTGCAGATGTGACACACTTCTGTATCGGCCACATTATGGCATTCTTTACAAAAATGAATATCGCGACGCAGACTGATAAGAGACTCCCCCAAGCGGGCAACATCCTCTTCCGTTTGCTTCAATAGGTGCAGTGCGAGCCTCAAGGCTGTTTTCCGCCCGACACCTGGCAAGGTTGCCAATTCGTCTATCGCGTCTTTGATCTTTTGAGAAGGGTATTCCATATGGTAATTTGCTCTTCAAAGATACCAAATTCTTCTACTATGGCACTTATCAAATCCTATAAAGGCATTCACCCGACCTTACATCATAAAGTATATCTCGCTGAAACTGCCGTCGTAGTAGGTGATGTCGAAATTGGTACTGATTCAAATATCTGGTACGGCGCTGTAATCAGAGGTGATGTGGAGCCGATTAAGATTGGAAAAGGAACCAATATTCAGGATGGCGCGATGCTCCACACCAGCACAGATCGTGTTCCGTGTATAGTAGGTGATTATGTTACGGTCGGCCACCATGCGATTTTGCATGGCTGCACGATTCATGATGAAGTGCTTATCGGCATGGGCGCTGTCGTATTAGACGAAGCAGTGGTGCCTTCGCATACGCTCATAGCGGCCAATGCCGTCGTGACAGAAGGCAGCAAGCTCGAAGGCGGATTTATATATGCTGGCGTTCCTGCCCGCAAGATCAAGGCGCTAAGCCCAGAGCAGATCGCTGATTTTCGCGCGAATGCGGAGCATTACATTGAGCATGCGAAGGAGCATGGCTTTTAGAAATCCCAATCAGGCTCTGGTATCTCAATGCCCCTTTCGTCCAGATTATTAAGAAGCATTCCCAGGCTAGGGTTTTGAGGCCCTTTTGATTTCAGTGTTTTCTGCTTCTGGTAAGGTTTGCTGACTGTTCGGTAATAATCTGGCTTTTTAGCATCAATTGTGAATCCTTTTTTACCCTTCGAAAGTTCCTGATTGAGCGTTTGAAGGCAATTGACGGTTTTAGCTTTTTTCTTATCAGTGAAATAAAGCGGTAATAGCCAACATTCTATTTCACCCACTGCAATTGCAAATATGATCCGCTCTTGGTGCTTATTATAAAACTCACCACCTATACATTCGATAAGTTTATCCTTCACGGCATCAACCGTTTCCTGAACAGTAAAATTTTTCCCATCGGCATGTTTCAAATGCAACTGATATGCTTTTGAAACATTACCACTAGCAAATACATCTGTGTCTAGGTGAATGACAGCATACAGTTCTTTATTTAAAAATGCTCCTTTAAAATCGTCCGATTCGCAATACTTAAATACTTGATCCCAGTTTCCATGTGTGGAAGCAAGGTTATCGTCAGCAGCGTCGCGCTTTGGCTGCAATTCGGTTATCTCAAGGTCTTTATTACTGAAATAGCCATATAGGATATTCTCAATCACAATCTGATCCGTGATCCCTTCTGCAATAAGTCCAAAAGTCGCCATAGCTATACACCCGTCTTATTTAAACCTCCGATATAGCCTCTTATAAAAGCTTCCGAAAGCCGCACATTTCCAGTCGTGTCGAAGTTATTCGCATCTATTCGCTTCACGCGTGTCTTGCCATCTGCATTTCTAAAAATCACATACAATCGTTGCTCATCATCGGTCAGGTCCATGCCGTCAAGGACAGCAGGATTATGGGTGGTGAGGATCACTTGCTTGTCATATTTCTTGGAAAGTGAAGCGATACGATCCACAATTTCAACACAAAGTTTGGGGTTCAGTGAGTTATCGATATTATCAATAGCAAAAAACTTTGGGGTGTATTTGCTTATGACGAGCGATAAATAAAAAAGTAGATATAAAAAGCCTTCGTTGGTGCTTCGTTGGTCAAAGAAGTCAATCTCTTCTGACAAGAAGCGATCGCTTATTTTGATTTTTCGCTGATTTGGATATAGTTCACCATTTCCAGGAACACTAAAATCCTTGTACCAATCAATCAGCGGAAGATTCTCTTTTATTTCCTCCAGCTCTTCTTTAGACAAATTTGACAAAAGCCTAAATAAACCTTCTCCATAAATACCCAAGGGTTCTATTTGCGCCTCTTCTTCGAATTTTCGGAGTTTATTGTTTTCGGGGGAGTAGATGAGGAAGTTGGAAAAGCTCTCTTCAAAGGATTTCATCTTCTCTCTTTTAAATCCGGTATATTTTAAGAGTTCTTCATCAGTTTCTCTTGGATACTCTTTGATCTTTCCTTTTCTAATTTCACTAACCTTTCTGACTTCATCAGAATTGAATTGATAACC